>JANQGW010000240.1 GCA_028282905.1 Sedimentisphaerales bacterium
TGATTTGGTTCCTTTTCGCAGTAACTGTGTATACCATCCCGAGGTTGGCTTATCCATCTTCATGAACAAGTCAATAGTCCAGTCGCCAGTAAGTGACAGGTCCGAAGAATCTGATGCCATAAAACACTCCGCTACATACGTATCTTTCAGCTCAACTCCCCGGCCATCAACACCAACGGGTCGAACGGCTTCGCCGCCAATAACTTCATAGTCGTCCGTGTACAGATCTGCGAATGACCCTTCTTCAGTGGTTTCCAGGAAAACATTTGCACTTGTAATAGGACCGTCTTCATTAAAGGTATATGTCCCACTGATCTGATTCCAACCGGTACTGGTTAAATCACCGCTTGCAATATGCCGATGCCACCATTTACCATTTACCAGTACAGTGGCAAATAGGTTACCGGTAGTTGAGCCGGAGGCCAACCTGCCCCATACGGAGAAGTCATATGTTTCGCCATTTTCCAGATTGAAATATTGCCTTGGAGCCGCCCAACTACCGGTTCTGCTATAAGCCTTGCAGGAATAGAAACCACTATGTGCGAAACCACCATACTGTTCAATATTGCAACCCTCTCCGACCCAGCCTGTTAGACCACCTTCAAAACCCGGACATGCTACCAACATTATGTTTAAACTTTCAGACACTGCACCACAAGAGGCTGTATCAGGCACCGGCACATCCTCAAACGAAAACTGTGTGACGACAGTTGCGTCAGATGCAAATACGCTGAATGAAACCATTAGAAATGAACTCACTACCAACAAACATAGGATTCTTTTGTACGTTCTCATTTTTGTCTCCCTAATTATTGTTATTATTGGTTACGACAACATACACAAAAAAATAGAATGCAAAGATGTAAAGCCAAAGATGAATTGGTTCCGTAAATACATATTAGGTTCCGTATATACATGTCAGGTTCCGTATATACATTAAACTTCGAACATTCATAGGCCATTTTGCGTCATTAAATAACCGATTTGCGTTTAGGCAATTCCGCTGAAGTGTTAAACGGATGATAGATGGCATGCCAGGAACTTCGTTTCGGCTTCATAAGCCTTTATTATAGCGTTGTCAATCGTTTGTTGAAAAATATTTATGAAATCCCTGTTCGGACTGTTGATCTGAAGCTCATTTGAGCTATTCGAGCGTTCTGGCGGATATTTAAAAACGCATCACCCTTAATTATTACAGGCTCAAATCATTGGTTTGGACTGACAAAGCAGTTCGGTAATCGTCCGCCCAACAGGTTATCCAGCTATAATTTCGTCAAGAATTAATTCATGCCAGTGAAAACACACAGCCGGAATACGACTCTATTCCGGCTGTATATTGGATCTGAGTTAGCTTATTTCACTGATAAGTGTTAAAATCAGCCTTACGAGTTGTCAACAACGAAAATACAGTAGGATCACGGCTTAGTATTATTATACAGCGTTAATACTTCAGCGGAGCTCAGAGCACATTTATACACACGCACATCATCCCAATCTCCATTATAGCAAACTAAATATAGTCCAATTGGGTACTTGGGAACGTCGGCTTGATGCCAAAGGTCAATAACGCCTCCGGGTGCTCTTCAACAAAATCCAATGCAGTTCGCATTGCCTGCTGAAAGGCCTCGACCGGTTCCAATAGCTGATCAGCCGTGACGACTGCCATACTTGCATCAGCATCACGCTGCTGGAGAATGGTCGCCGCCAAGCCAATCGCGCTGGCGGTATCACGCATCGCAGGTTCGGCTATAACATTTCCTGTGGGCAGTTCGGGCAGGTCTTCCCGTACCGTTTCCACAAAATTAGCGTTTGTCAGAACGATTATATTTTCCGTCTCGAAAATGCCTTCCAAACGCTGATAACATTTCCGCAGCAGGGTTTCACCGCCCAGAAGTTTCAAAACCTGTTTGGGGCGTTTTTGACGACTCAACGGCCATAGCCGCTTGCCTGACCCGCCTGCCATGATGACTGCATAATGCATGATTTATACCTTTTCGTTGATATATTATTTATTCAGACCTTCAATTTTAAAGATATAGGCAAACCGACAGGGACGTTGATTTTCTTCAAGCGCCGGAGGATGAATTGTCAGTGTTTTATCTTCATTAATCGTATACCCCACTTTTGCTCGAGAGCCAACCAACTTGATCTTCAGCTTGCTGTCAATGGACGTTACAGAGAGCGATTTCAGCGTGAATGCCTTTTCCGGCCACCCCATGGTTATTGCATAGAGCGTGCGACCGTCTTTGCTTTGAGTATAACGAATATCAGCAGCAGAATACTTCAGATTCAGGAATTTCTCATGCTCTTCAAAGCCGCCTTCCGGCTCTTTTGTCGGACCTTCACCATAGGTTTCCCACGGACGTGTAGAATAGATGCCTTCGCCGTTAACCCGCATCCACCGGCCAAGCTCCAACAAAACGCTTCGCTGGTCTTCAGGAATCGTTCCATCCGCCAAGGGTGAGAGATTCAGCAGAACAACACCGTTTTTGCTGACAGTATCAACCAAAGCATGGACAACATCCCGCGTCGGTTTAATTTTGAGATTATTGGTATAACACCAACTGCCGGTGCTTATCGTGTCATCCGTCATCCAGATACGTTCGCCGGCTTTGCTTTCACGAGATTTCTCATGGTCATTGACGGTAAACTCGAGCGGCATATCATTTTGCTTTCGAATGATCACCACTTCCTGGCCCTTCTTTTGCGCCTGGTTAAAATAATATGCAGCAAACTCATTTCGGTCCTGCTCAGGAATCTCATGCAGCCAACTGTCAAACCAGATAATATCAGGATCATAGTTATCAATCACTTCATCCAATTTATCACGCCACATCTTCACAAACTGCTCACGCGGCATATACCCATACAAAATTGCGTTCTCCGGATCGGTCAGCACTGACGGATAGGTTTTCTTCGCCCCATCATAATGTCCAAGCCATTTCCCCTCAGGTGTTTCCCACAGGCTGTTACGGGCATGATGGAACGTTGTGATCAATTTCATGTCATGTTTGCGAACAGCCTTCGCTAATTCGCCTGTAATATCACGATGAGGGCCTTTATCCATCGAATTCCACGGTGTCACCTCGCTATCCCACATCGAAAAACCGTCATGGTGTTCGGCAACCGGGCCGGCAAATTTGGCGCCCGCTGCTTTGAACAATTTCACCCAGTCTTCGGCATCAAAATTTTCCGCCTTGAACATCGGAACAAAATCATGATAACCAAATTCCGTCGGCTGCCCATATGTTTTAATGTGATGCTTATTAACGTGATGTCCTTTTAGAAACATATTACGCGGATACCACTCATTGGAAAATGCAGGGACACTGTAAACACCCCAATGGAAATAAATCCCCAATTTGGCATCACGGAACCATTCCGGCGCATCCGAATGTCTGGCTAACGAATCAAAATCGGCAGTATAATCCGAAATCTGACGATCCGATTTCTTTTCTGCTGAACAGGACACGACGAATACAACCAAAATAACAGCCAGTAACATCTTTGAAAATTTCATCATTTTTGATCTCCTTAATTATTAAGAGTAATTTTTAAACTTTGATACATCCTTTTTTGAGAATAACATTCGCATACTGCGCCGATTCGCTGGTCGCGATCACGGCATAGGCTTTTTTCGCCCGTTCATAGAAAGCGAATCGCTCTATATACTCGAAATCATCAAACTTCGCTTTCTCTTCGGTTGCATTGATAATATTGCGGTACTCATCCCAAATGGGCGTTTTAACCGGATCTCCAGACACCACTTCCATCAACCCAACCGCCTTTTCCGCATAGCCATCCAGCGGCAGCAGTTTCAAAATTGCCTCTAACACTTCCGGCACGCCGTGACCGTCCAGGCGAATCAATTGTCCGGAAACGGTTTCCAGAGCGATTGACGCTGCCGGAAAATTGCCGTCAGCGATAATGATTTCATCACCGTGCCCCATTTCCATGAGGATCTTCAGCAGTTCAGGCGACAATATCGAAGGTGTATTTTTCAGCATTTCATTCTCCTTGATTTTGATTAAGCTTTTACATATTTGTCCTCTGACGGTGGATGATGAACTGCAAACGTCCGGAAACCGAAAATCGCGACCACGACAAAGCAAATAAACGGCAGGAAGAATGAGACCCGCACACCTTCGAGTCCGCCCATCACTCCGGCGTCAATAATCCGACCCTGCAGCGGGGGCATCAGGCAACCGCCGACAATCGCAAAAATTAAACCTGCGGATGCAATCTTAGCCTCGTCACCCATCCCATCCAATGCAATACCATAGATCGTCGGGAACATCAGTGACATACAGGCTGAAATACCAACCAGGCAATACAGTCCCGGCATACCCTGCAGGAAAATCGTACCCAATGTCAGTCCCATGGCTCCGATTGCAAGTGACATTAATAAATGTCCCGGGCTGAAGAACTTCAGCAGGAACGTACAGATGAAGCGGCTGCTGCAAAAGATAATCATCGCAATCACATTATAAGCCTGCGCTTTGGCAAAACTAAAGCCCAACAGATCTGTCGCATAGTGTATGATAAACGTCCAGCACATAATCTGAGCACCAACATAAAATGTCTGAGCCACCACGCCTTCAAGATACCGCTTGTTATGGATCAGAGACCTAATTGTTGCCGCCAGATGAAGTTTTTCATGGCTGGTAGTGTCAGGCATCTTGCTCACAGCAAAAATCCCCAAAAACACCAAGACAACAACACCAATTGCCACATAAGGAGTGCGCACAACCTTGAGATCCTCAACCTGCATTTGAGCATGTGTTTTCCCTCGAAAATTCTGAATATCCCCGTTTTTGTACGCCGACAGAGACATCGTCAGCACATTATCATAAGGAACATTTGCCAGAGAATCTTTGTCCGGGTCAATTTCAAGTTCTTTAGCTTTTACCTGTGCAAGCTGTTCAGTGGTCAAAGGATTATTTCTACCAGTCTCCTTAACATCTAAAAAAGCCGAGACATTTCCATCAACAGCCAAACCATCATCCGCCTCCAGCTTCAAAAATGCCATTAGACTATCCACAATGCCGCCACTCTGTTGTTCCGATGCTTCGACGGAATTAACTGTCGCTGATCGCTCTAATCTATACTGAGCAACATCATTACGAAAATCCTGAACCTGCAAGTTGCCAAGAATCGCAAAAATTGCAACCGTCATTCCGGTCAAAGAACCAATCGGATTAAAGGCCTGTGCCAGGTTTAATCGCTGGGTTGCAGTTTTTCCCGAACCCATCGATAGGATATAAGGGTTGGCTGTCGTCTCAAGAAAAGCTAAACCAAAGGTCAGGATATACAGGGCGATGAGAAACAGGTTAAAATTGACCATGGAAGCCGCCGGGAAAGACAGTAATGCACCGCAGGCATAAAGTGCTAACCCCACAAGAATCCCTGATTTATAGCTGAATTTTCGAATAAACAAGGCCGCCGGAAGAGCCATTGTCGCATACCCACCATAAAATGCCATTTGTACAAAGCTGCTCTGGGTATTGCTGATCACAAATACATCCTTGAAAGCTTTTACCAGCGGGTTGGTAATATCATTGGCAAATCCCCATAAAGCAAAAAGCACTGTCACCAGGCAAAAAGGAAACAGCAATTTTACTGGCACAACAGGCTCTTTTCCACTTGAATTTACTTCACTCCCAGTCTTTTCTTCTGCCATAAGCTCAACCTTTCATTTTTAGAAGTATTTTTTATGATATACAATATGTCATTCTACACTTGACCTTTACTCTTGCTTACTAACCTTTGAACGGCACACTTAATATTAAAAACCGCGCAGATCGGTGCTCGTTCGACGCGTAAGTCCGAGCTTGGGTTCTCGTTTGAGGACAATATACTCAATCCCGTTTTCCTCACAGAACTGCCGCTTAACATCTTTGTCACCGTCTTCATTGACAACATAGCCGTCCGGCTTGAGCTGCCGAATTTCAGGTTCGGCATCCAGCCAGCCGTC
>JANQGW010000002.1 GCA_028282905.1 Sedimentisphaerales bacterium
TAAATAGAGTTTCCGGGCATACCACTCGCCCTGCTCGGCAACGGAGTATGGGCCCCAATGCAGATAGATGCCAAATTTCGCATCCCGAAACCATTCCGGACACTCATACTGTCGAAGCGATTCGATTGTTGGTTCAAATTTTGCTTGAGACTTCGATACGGTACCACAACCAGCGAAGACATAAGCAATAAGTATTAAAAATAGATATTTTTGTTTCATTATTTTTTCTCCTATTCGTATCAATTGCTTTCTAATACCGTAAAAGACCAGATATCACTTTTTTTCAATTCACCATCAACCTCAGCGTCAATACGCCAATAATATGTTTTACCTCTTTCCAGCTTGTCAGGACTAAAAATGTTGGTTTTCTGAAAGCCCCGATAAACACTGCTTTTCGGATCAGCTTTTTCAACCTTTTTTCTATCATCCCCCCAATAGATATGGTGCTTTTGTGATTTATGGGCAGAAAGCCACATTAAATCTGCATCCGTCTTAACAGCAACGGCCCCGTCCGGAGGGATCGGCCGGGAGGCTTTTGCTAACTGCCTGCCGGGAATCCAATAATGAGAGTTTCCGTATTCATAGGGCCCGATATCCGGCTTGCTTCCTTGATATGAGAAATCATATCCTTCCATAAAACCACCGACATCAATCAATTCGGAATTCGCTTTAGGGCGAAAATCCAGATTGTCCGGGTCTTTCAGTTGCGTTCTGATATCACATTTTTGCATATCAGCCGTCCAGTTCCGCTCAACAATCCCGGGGACGGGATATTTTATTGCCGGCTTCCTGCGATGACCTGAAAACGTTCCCGCAATATTATTTCGGGTTACGGTTTTAAAATTCCTTCCATTAATTTCAAGATTGGTGGATACAATCAAATCATTTTTGTGATTGTCAAAGGCAAGGTTGTTGTGTATGAAATGCCTGTCGCCTTTGAAATAAATCCTATCGGTCTTCCAAGCCACATTATGGTGTGCCCTGCACCCTTGGCCCCATTGCGAACCCGGTTTATTGGAGTTGTCAAATCGAATCCCCTGCTTTACGGTATCATGAACCCAGTTATAGCGTACAATGGTATTCTTTTGTGACTTAACGCTTACCTGTATCAGCGATCCGTCATTCTGCAGAAAACCTGATCGCGATAAATCGTTGAATTCAATAATATTCCGGACGCCGGACTTAAAAAGTTCGGACGCACCGGTCGTATGAACGGTATTTCTTCGAAATATGAGTTCAGGAGAATTGACCGTGTTGATTGTCCATCCCCCTTCATACGTACAGCTATAGTCAACATCATGGATATAGCAGTTTTCGATCAGATTTCCCAGACCGGTCATTTTGATCGCAGGGCCATCCATATATTCAAAGACACAGTTAATTACTTTATTGTGTGCCGGAGAGTACTCTTTCGAAGTGACCATTTGCGTAATATCAAATGCATCCAAATCATCCAGCATTCGCTTCGAATAACCTGGATAAAGAAAATGACAGTCCCGAATGGTCACCTGTCGGCAATTCTTAAATTGAAATGTTGTTCCGAAAAAATTCAGACCCTGTAATTCAATATGCGATGAGTCGGTGGCATCAAAAGCGTAGGACTGGACTTTCCCGCAAATTTCCAGGTTATTGGGGTTTTGGTTTTCCGGTGGCCAAAGGTAAAGCACCTTGCTTTCCTTATCCAAATACCATTCGCCGGGACAATCCAGCAACCCCAATTTACGTTCCAGGAAATAGCCATGCTTTTCCACGGGATAATTGTCAAAATGCCTGCCCACGCCGGTCAGGTCATAGGAAAAATGGTCCGAGCCGGGATAATGCTGTTTTACACGGGATGCATAAGTCCGAAATGACCCCGAATTCACAACAATCACCGCCCCGGTCAAACTGCAATCCAACAGCTTCAATCCGGCGTTGTAATGAGTTCCAAAATTGCTTTTCTCCTTTTCAGGCCATGCCAAACTTTTTGTTTTATCCCAAACCGAACCGTCATCCCAGTTACCATTGGGCCAGCGTGCCGAACACATGCTTTTGCCATTTAAAAACAGCTGCCAAATCGGCTTATCAATACGGGTTTTATAAATATGTCCCTTGTACCTTGACCATTTTGTCTGGATTGGGCGTGTCCCATCCAGCACAACTTTTTCATTCTTATAGGGGATAAACGTAAGCGGTTCACCGGGCCGGCCCTGGATACTCTGTAAGACCACCGTTTCGTGATATGTGCCGCCGCGAAGAAAACAGGTTTCCCCCGCTTTCATCTGCCGAACTGCTCGTCCGATGGTTCGAAAAGGCTTGCTCAAAGTTCCCGGACCAGTGTCATTGCCTGTGACTGACACATACCAGTGGCCTCGTTCAACTGAAATAGATGAATCCGCATGCACAGAATTAGTAATTCCCGTGCCGAGCACGCACAGAGCAACTAAATATGTTGTTAATATTGGTTTCATCATCAAAGTCATCCAACCGTCTCGCCCCTTATTCTTAAGTAATCCTCCTCAATCAGAGTAAAATTTATTATTCAATTTTCAGCGAAAAGGCATGCTTACATGGCCTTACTTTGGGTAAAGTGATTTCCAGGCCTTTATCCGTCCTTTTCCAGGTCAGTTTCTCCGACGAACCCAGCATTTCGACAGACTTAATTTGGCCGGGATAATACAATGAATCATACTTCAGTGACTTGACGACAGCCTTACCATTTTCGGGCCATTTCATTAAAATCGCATAAAGCACATCTCCCTTTTTCGTAAAGCGCCACTCTCCATCTTTAGCTTTCTTCTTATAGTCCCACATAATTCCTTCGCGGCTTTTGACAAGCCTCCAAACGGTTACCGGGCCTTCAGCAGGAATTGTCCAGCGGCGAGTTCCATAAATGGCTTCACCATTTACTTTCAACCAATCGCCAATCCCTTTACAAATCGCCTTTTCCTTCGGGTGAATTTCCCCGGACGGCATCGGTGTCAATGAGAGCAGATAAATCCCGCCGCGTGCAACGTGATCTGACAATGCACGAACATGGACAGATGCATCAAGATTATATTTTTTGTCGTGTGTATATGTCCACGGGTAACTGATGGCACGGTCCACCAGCCAATACCCTCCCGTATCCGCAGGCATATTGCGTCCGCCTTCATAACAGCGAATGCCAGTACCTTCAGGGAAGTTGAACCAAGGTATATTCTGCCTGTCACCGCCGGGCAGTTTATTACAGATAACAGCTTGCTGACCTTTTTTCTCAGCCTGCTTGAGGTAATACTTCAGGAAATCGACAACATAGTGTTCCGGCGAATTCGGCAATTGGCGATTGATGCCATCAAACCACAAAACATCCGGCGAATATTTGTCAATCACCTCAATGATCTTCGCATGCCACTGGCGAGCGAACTCATCGACACCCACTATGCCGCCCGGTTGACCAGGGAAAAAATCCGATTTCTCATAATCAAAAATATCGAGCTTCTTTTTTTGCTCATCTGTATAGAAATCAGGATCAAAGTCCTTGAACACGAAGTTATAGGAACGAGCATGATGGAACGTCGCACAAGTCTTGAAATTCGCCTTGCGGGCCGACTTGACAAATTCGCCGTAGATATCGCGTTTTGGGCCCATCTTGCCAACATTCCAGCGATTCACGTCGCTGTCCCATAACAGAAAACCGTCATGGTGAACCACGCATAATCCGCCGAACTTTGCCCCGGTCTCCTGCATCAATTTAACATATTCATCTCCGTCAAACTTAGCGCAGGTAAACATCGGCACAAAATCCGTATATCCAAATTCAGTCGGATCTCCGTAGTTTTTCTTATGATAGTCGTAATAAGCACTGTCAATTTTCTTGCCGTTGCCGGGAGTGTACATATAGCGGACATAGGTGTTGCCCTTAAAGCCGGGAATCGAATAAAGTCCCCAGTGGGTGTACATGCCGAATTTCGCATCTAACAGCCATTCCGGAATCTTATAGGCGGAAATTTCTTTCCAGTCCTTAGCAAATTTGGAGTCAGAAACACCAAAATGAGGACGCTTGAATTTCCCTTCAATTGTCTGCATAATTGCCGTTTCGTCCTCACCGAGTTCACAGGAAAATTCATCCGGATATCCCTTTTCATAAGTCGCTGCCCAACTCAATCCGGCAGATATCATTACGATTAAGGTTAGAAGGTTTTTTGTTATAATCTTCATCATATAATTTCCTTAACACATCTCTACGATCTGTTACCATAGATTACAGTGCTTCAGATACCACTCAACTCATTCGATCCAGTGCTGTATAAAATTCACCAAATCTATAAGATCGACTTTACCATTGAAATCCATATCAGTTCTTTCACACCAGTCTGGACCGGAACAGGTTCGTTGCCAGTTTTCGGCAAGAACCGTAAATTCCTCGAGGCTGAAACTGCTATAAACCGTGATCTGTAAATCCGCCGCATCAGAACCGCCAGTTGCATCGACCCGGACGGTAAAGGCATTGGCACCCCAATCGCTGCCTGCCGGTGTGCCGCTCAGAGTCCCATCTGAAGCAACATTCAGCCAGGTAGGGCCGGAAAGCTTCGAGAAGGTCAGCGGGTCGTCATCTGGATCGTCAGCGTCACCTGCGATAGAATCACTATAAGCGACATCTGCTGCTGCATTTGGCTTATTGATCGGATCTGCGGAAAAGGCCGGCGACAGATTCCCTTCCTTCGCAGCCCTAATCTCCATCAGGGTAAAGTACTGGTGATAACCAACAATGACAATCCTGTCAAACGGTGCCGTTGGAGAGATCACAACACGCCCATGAGAGTCGCCATCAATCATATTGCCGATCAAACTGGTCACGAGTACCTGGCCGTCATATAACTCGATGTCAAAGTTATCGTCACGATCTTGAAAGTCGTCTCTACCGTACAAATCCACCACAAAAGTCTGAGACGGAGCCAATGACAGCAAACCGTCTGCCGGATCGTAAGAAAGCGTCACCACACCCGAAGCCTCATCACCATGAAAACCTTTTACATCATCATTGTCATAGATCAGGTATGGCAGAGGCGATGTCGGGGAGAGCGGATCATAGGCGAAAGGGTCGTTCAACGTTCTTTCGATAGAACCGCCCCAGCCACTCGTGGAACTGTTTGCGGGATCTGACAGAAGAGTGACTTCCTGCGGCCGAATGATAACAGCTGCGCGGATCTCCATCAGGGTAAAGTACTGGTGATAACCAACGATGACAATCCTGTCAAATGGTGCCGTTGGATACATTGCAACACGTCCATGACAGTCAGCATCAATCGCATTACCCGCAGAACTGGCCACCAGTGTCTGGCCGTTATACACCTCAATGGTAAAGTTATCGTCGCGATCTTGTTCATCGGCTCTTCCGTACAGATCCACGACAAATGCCTTCGACGGATCCACCGACAGCGGGCCGTCGGCCAGGTCGTAAGAAAGCGTCACTGCACCTGAAGCCTCATTGCCATGGAAGCCCTTGATGTCTCCGGGATCGTAGGTCACATACGGTAAAGGCGATGACGGAGACAGTGGATCATAGGCAAATGAGTCGTTCAGCGTTCTTTCGACAGAACCACCCCAGCCGCTGACGGAACTGCTGGCGGCATCTGCCAGAAGAACGACTTCTTCGGGACCAAGGGCAACCTCAACGTTCACGACCGCCTGATCAGTTCCGCCATATCCGTCTGTGACCTCAACGGTGAAGACGTTCGTACCCATATCGCCCTCACCGGGTGTACCGGTAAGTGCCCCGTTTTCAACAACAGTCAACCACGCAGGCCCGGAAATCTTCGAGTATATCAGCGTGTCATTATCAGGATTAGTAACATTATTTGACAGCGTACTGCTGTAAGGTCGGTCCATGTAAGCAATCACTTCGTCAACAATGGGCTCCGCATCAAAAACGGGGGCGTTATTGGGACCGCGAACGGTGATTTTCAGAATCGCCGCGTCAGGAACGCCGTAGCCATCGTCCACTTGAACGGTAAATATGTTTACACTAATATCACTTGCATCGGGGGTGCCGCTCAATGTTCCATCGGGGGTAATATTCAACCACGCCGGGCCGGACACCTTCGAAAAGGTCAGCGGATCACCGTCATGATCGGTGGCATCCCCGGCAAGCGTGCCGCTGTAAGCGATACCCTGTTTAGCGTCTTTTTTTATTAACGGATCGACATTGAATGACGGCGACTGATTAAGACCAGGCACATACTCAATAGCGGCCCGGATCTCCATCAGGGTAAAGTACTGGTGATACCCAACGATAACAACTCTGTTAAACGGTGCCGCAGGAGACATCGTAACACGTCCATGGTAATCGCCATCAATCCCATTACCGGCAGAACTGGCCACCAGTGTCTGGCCGTTATATAATTTGATGTCAAAATTATCGTCACGGTCTCCGCAGCAGTCCGATCGACCATACAAATCCACGATAAAAACCTCTGACGGAGCTAAAGAAAGTGCCCCGCCAGCCGAAGTATAAGCAACCGTAGCTATCCCCGAAGCCTCGTCACCATGGAAGCCTTTGACATCTCCGGGATCGTAGATCAGATACGGCAGAGGCGATGTCGGGGACTCCGGACCATAGGCGAATGAGTCATTCAGCGTTCTTTCGACAGAACCCCCAAAGCCGCTCGTGGAACTGTTCGCGGCATCTGCCAGAAGAATGACTTCTTCGGGAGCTGGCGGGACTGCCGGAAGTGTCGTAAAATGCCAGACAGGCCCGGTGACCATGCCGGCGGCGGTGACTGCATCCACACGCCAGTAGTAGGTCTGTTCTGCCCCAAGAGTTCCCGGATCAAATATGTTGTTGGCTAAGGCATAGTTGCCCTGGAAGACAAGATTGTCCGGTGATGTGCCAAAATAAACATCGTGGGATACCGCTTCAAGGCCCGTCAGCCACATCAGGTCGCAATCCGTCTTGGCCGTGATTGTACCATCCGGCGGAACCGGGGTACTGGATTCGGCAGACTGATAGCCGGGTATCCAGTAATGCGTATTGCCATATTCATAAGCGCCGATATCCGGCGTGCCGATAGAGTCATCGGTATACGGAGGATAGCTGATGCCGCCGTCGATAACAGGGCTGCCGGCCACCGGGCGGAAGTCAAGGTTCCGCCAGTCACGGACATGATCTCGCGTCTGGCCGGTCTCTTCGAATGGATTCCAGTTGTTTCCATGCAACGTTCCGACCAGCGGAGCGTATCCATTCCGCGAAGACGTAATGCTTCCCAGGTTATTATAAGTCTCGCTGTTCTGGGCCTGGCCGGATTCATCCAGTATCCTTATCATCGTGGTGCTGCCGGGAAACAGATCAATAGCAGTATTGCTGATCGTTTTATGATAATCTCCCTTGACTATCAGTCCCAGCGGAAGCCCCCACATCACCACATGATGTTTCGTACCGCCGGTCCCGATATAATCCATGAAAAGAACCATGGTGAAACAGGCAGTTTTCGATTCGGTTTCGATGCCCGCCCGTAAAACTGGGCGTTATTTCGAAATACCGGAAAACGTTATTATAGATCAAATTGTCGTCGCCCCACACAGCGAAGCCCTCATCCCCGACGCCGCTAATCGCCATGTTACGGCTTCTGGAAAGGTAGGAAAAGGTGCAGTTCTGAAGAGTCACATGGCTCGCATCCGTGGCAATGATCGTGCAGCTGAAAAAATGGATGCCGTCAATTGTGACATGACGCATGGTATCAGCTTTCAACGCACAGGTCATCGTCTTTCCCCGGACGTCGCGTCCCTGGGGCGACTGCCCGTCCTCGCACCATACGCGAACGACACCCGTAGTTTTATCGTAATACCACTCCCCGGGCATATCCAACGCATTGCTGTGCTGGATCTTGAACCAGCCTTTTCTGTTGCTGTTATCGGGATTAGAAATCGGGTCATAGACCAGTGAGTTACTGCCGGCGTCATGGGTCAGGATGTCACGCTGCCACGTCCACTTGCTGAACATGAGGGTGATGGTTCCCCCGGCAAAGCTGACGTTTTCTGCGGCAAGATCGTGGTTGGTCGTATCATTGACAAGCAGGCCGGTGGCATCATGCACGTTGGCCATATCGGCCAGTGTCCCGCGATCCCACCAGGTTCCGGCCAGCGGCGTCCGCCCGTCGTCCTCGACCTGGGCCGGATCACAAGGATGTCCCATGGTCACGTTCGGCCAGCGGGCGACAACCCCCATGCGCCCGTCAACCCATAACTGCCAGATATCCTTGTTGATCGTGGTCCGGTAAATATCCGTCCCCGGTTCCCGGGTCCAGGTTGTTCCACCCAAGCCTGTCAGCGGCTCGGAACCATCCAGCGTCACCTCTTCATCCAGATAGGCCTTAATCGTAATCGGATTGCCCGCAGTACCGGAAATGTTAGCTGTCGATATTTGCTCGCGATAAGAGCCGCCGCGCATGTAGATCGTGTCTCCCGAGCCAGCCACATTGATCAACGCGTGCTCCAGTGATGCAAACGGCAGGGCAAATGTGCCCGGATTGGAATCATCCCCGTTGACCGAAACATAATAATCAACAGCCCAGGTGCCCGTTGAAAGACACATAAAAACTAAGATTGCAGTCCAATTTAAATAGTTTCTCATTAAGTCCCACCCTTTCATAACTTATACCTCTTAAGATACCGTAATCCTAATGAGTCTGACCTTTCCTATAAAAAGGCATCATCAAAATCCGCGGAGGTCTGTGCTCGTACGGCGTGTCAGACCGGGCTTGGGTTCTCGTTTGAGAACAATATACTCAATCCCGTTTTCTTGACAGAACTGCCGCTTAACATCTTTGTCACCGTCTTCATTGACAACATAGCCGTCCGGCTTGAGCTGCCGAATTTCAGGTTCGGCATCCAGCCAGCCGTC
>JANQGW010000204.1 GCA_028282905.1 Sedimentisphaerales bacterium
AATTCTTTAAGTCCACCCTCGAAAAGTACCCGCAAAGCTTCTTCTGGTACTACCGTGCGGGAGATTACTTCGCCAAACAGGAGAACCTCGTCAAAGCCGTGCCTTTCCTGGAGGCCGCATGGAAACTAAGCGTTCAGCAAAAACGCCCGGACCTTGGCATCTTTGTCGCTTATCTCGACGCTCTCTACGGCCAGAACCAGTATGATACGGTCTTCTCGACTGCATCCGAATGGATCGACACGGCACTCGCACCGGTAGCCTACGCTTATATGGCTCAGGCACAGTTAAAACAGAACAAACCGGCCGAAGCAACACAAAGCTTCAACAAAGCCCTCGAAAAAGCCGGTGCCAGTGACCGGATGCAGAGCCTTGTCATGGGAAAAATGCTGGAAACCGTCGGCCAGGACGCGTTGGTCACATGGCAAAAGGCCCAACTCGCCAAAGATGAAAAATCACTGCCCCCGCGTCTGCTGGCTTATCGGCTGGCCGTTAAGAATGAACGCTATAACGAAGCGATCGATCAGGCCGGTCAGTGCCTCGAGATTGTCGGCCCGGACCATCTCGGCTGGATGTCGCTGGCCATGAAACAAGGTAATGCCATGATCCTGGCCTACACGAAAACGGCTGATCCCGATTACCTGAATCGTTCGATTGCCCTGTTTGAAACGATTCTGGCCAAACAGCCGAACAATCCGACACTGCTGAACAATCTGGCCTACCTGCTGGCCGACAACGATAAGCAACTGGAAACAGCACTGGGATACGCCCGTAAAGCGCATCAGAGCAGTCCGGGCAACACGATCTTCCTGGATACCTATGCTTACATCCAATGCAAGCTTGGACAATACGAACAGGCCGAACGGAATTTGCTGCGGGCCATTCAATTGCTGGAAATTTCGCGTGAACCGATTCCCTGGGACATGTACAAACATCTGGGCATGGCCCGCGAAGGACTGGGCAACAACGCTCAGGCCGTTGAAGACTACCAAAAGGCGCTGGAAACCGCCGGCGACGCTGCGGAAAAACAAAAGCAGCAGCTTCAGCAAACAATTGACAAACTGAAATCGCTTTTATAAACAGTAATATGCAATTATTAAATAGCAATGGGAGTTGAAGTATGAATAACCCGATTCAAAGACCGAATCAACCAATGGCAACCCGACCGGCACGACCCCCAATGGTCGCCGGCCCAGGCCCCGGCGCAATGGCAATGACCCCCAAGGAAATCGCCGGCATTCTGCGCCGCCATATCTGGATGATTATCCTGCTGACGGTATTAGGCACCATCATCGGCGGTGTCGCGTGGTTTTTGTGCAACCGCTTTATCCCCAAATATACCGCGGCCACGCTGATTGAAGTCCTGCCGAAGGGGATTAAGGATCCCACCAAAATCGGCGATTCACCGGGACAAAAGGATCTCTACTACCAGCACCGTTTCACCAAGGCGTCGCTGATTAAACAGCAGGCCATGCTGGAAAAGCTCATCCAACTCGATGCCATCAAGGACACCAACTGGTTCAAGCAGTTTGCCGAAGTCGATGAAAATAACAAAATTACCGGCAATGTTAATAAAGCTATCCGGAAAACGCTGGAAGACCTCGAAGACAACATGGGTGCCAGCGCGCCGCGGGACCAGGACTTTATTCGCCTTTCAATGACCTGCGGAGACCCCAAGGAAGCCAAACTTATTGTTGATCAAATGCTTACCCTGTTTTTGGCCGAACAGAAAACATTAGCTGAAGGAGATGTCTCAGAAAAGCTGACTGATCTCAGATCACAACAGACAAAAATCCAGCGTGAATTGGATATTGTACTCAGCAGTCTGGATTCAATTCGAGAGGGCACAGGTATCGCTGCTTCTCTGGATGGGCCGAGATACAATGATTATATGGATGAAAATATGACCGATTTATCAAACAGGGCCAGCCTGCTCGAAACCCAGCGTGCCGGACTCGAAAGCGACCTGAAGATTTTAGAGAATCGTGTCAAAAACCAGGAATACGACCAGGTCGTCAAAGAGCAAATCGAAAACGACCCGGTTGCCCGGCAGATGCGGACTAATCTTGCCGCAATGGAACCGGTGCTGAGCCGGCAGCGAAATCGTTTTGGCGATGAGCATCGGATTGTTAAGGAAACCCTTGCCGCGATCAAACAAATGGAAACCGATCTGGTCAACCGTCAGAATGAAATCGGTGATATCTTCCGGCGATCCGATCAGCAGCGAACACAGGATGCGATGACGTCACTCATCCAACAGTTGGAAACCAATCGCCAGCAGCTTGCAAAGGCACAGGCCGATTATAAGGACATTGAAAAAACCCGTACCGAATACGCCAAATATACCCGGCAAAAAGAAGAAAAAGAAGCGATGCTGGAAAGTGTCAACCAGCAAATTGAAACATATACAGTTATCCATGAGGATGCAACTCTAAGTACATTAAAATCCATGGGGTTGGCGTCTCTGCCGCGTGAAAAGAGCTTCCCGAACATCAAGCTCTTCCTGCCTGGCGGTTTCATGCTGGGACTTTTGGCGGGTCTGGGACTGGCGTTTGCCATTGAAATGCTCAGTGATCTGCTCAAGACCCCAAGCGACGTCATGCGGCACCTGAAAGCCCCTCTGATGGGCTCCATTTGCCACACGGATGACGACGATGATGTTGAAGGCGTAGACCTCTATCATGTCGTCCGTCAGGCTCCGTATTCAGTGATGAGCGAATGCTACCGACAGCTTCGGACCAACTTGAAACTGGCCGGCCCCGGCGGCGTCGCCCACAAAACACTGCTGGTCACCAGCGGTGAAGCCGGCGACGGTAAAACCACTGTCGCGGTCAACATGGCCAGTACCCTGCTGGCCGAAGACAAGCCGGTCCTTCTGATCGACGCCAATTTCCGTCGTCCCAGCACCGGCCGCCTCTTCCCGCAGGCACAGGCCAACGGCACTCCCGCCGAGTTTTCCGATTACGGTCTGAGCAACTACCTGATGGGCCAATGTGCCGACGAAAACCAGATTATCCGCCCCAGCGGCATCGAAAATCTGTACATTATCGACAGCGGCCCACTGCCGGCCAACCCGACCGAACTGTTCACAACCGAACGGATGAAAACACTACTCGAAAACTGCAAACATCGTTTCGAGTACGTGGTCATCGACGGTCCGGCCACGCTGGTCAGCGACTCCAAGACGCTCGCCTCGCAGGTGGACGGTACCATCGTGGTCTTTAACGCACAGACCACCCATCGCGGCGCCGGCATGAGAATCCTGCGTGAACTGCGTGACACCCACGCCAATGTTCTCGGCACCGTGCTGATGGGCGTCAAGACCCGCAAAGGCGGTTACTTCCGTGAATACTACCGCTCCTACCAGGAATATCAGCGGGTTCACGTCGAACAGCCTGTCTAAAGCGACAATCGCACTTTCCAAAGCCCGCCAAGGTCTTATCCTCGGCGGGCTTTTTTCATAACATCAAGAATCATAGTGAAAACACAATATATCAAGCCAAAATCCCTCTCAACACCCCTTTAAAGGCCTTTTCAATTGACTTTTGGCCGTTTATTAGATATGCTATAAGTACAGGAAAACACGGGTGATGCAAAACAAAACACCACAATCCGGAACGCTTTTACTGCTGCTGGCCAGGCAGGCGGACTCGCTCTGTGCAACCATCCAATCGTGGGCCATCGCCTGCCGCTGGGGTGATCTGTCACAGTGCCATTCAGTCTATGATCTCTTCGCCCGACTGGACGACATCGATCCGCAGCAGCCAATCATCATCCTCGGACGCCCGGAGATGCTGAGCGGTCTATTATTGTCCGCCATCCAACACAAACACCCCGCACTGCGGCTGATTCACTGGAACAGTGCAATCCGAACTGCCTCTGAAACCATTGCTGCCGACCAGGCCGTCATCACCGTCAGCAATACCGATCAGTTAACAAGCGCAATCAACGCATTGGAATCGACGTTCCCTTGCAAACCCATTCAAAAAACACCGCTTCCGGAAAAGACGGCAGAAAAACGCCCCTTTGATCCCAAAGACTACCGCCTCAGCGGTGAAGAAATTAACGCGCTTCTGGGGGATGGATAGCAAATGGCACAGCCCCCCAAACATCTACTGATCGCAACGGCTCGAAACGGCCTGGCCCAACAGCCGGAAACGAAGTTTGCTGAAACAATCTTTGACGGTATCACCGCCGCCAAACAGCACCGCTTTGAATCAATTGATGTTGTTTACGCCGATCTGCCGGAACCGAAAACCGAAGCCCTGCAGGCCCTGTCACAGGCCGCGGCCAATACCCCGGTCAACCTGCTCATCGATATGCATGAAGAACCGGAAGTGATGGCCCTGCGGCAATCGACCGACAGGCCACTGTTCAATGACTATCGACTGCGAACGGAATTGCCCCCGCAGCCAACGCTCTCGACGCCCGTGCCGCAGGCGGGTGAAAAGTTGACCGAGCTGGCCAAAGATCAATACATCCGTGAACTGGAAACACTCGTTACACAGGATGATTTGACCGGATTGAAAAATCGCCGCTATCTGCGTCAATTTCTCCCGGCTATCTTAAAATATGCCGCACAACAGGACTGTCAGGTCACACTGCTGCTGTTCGATTTGGACGACTTTAAGCATTATAATGACAGCTACGGCCACACTGTCGGCGACCAGGTGCTGGTCCAGACCGCGTCACTGATTCGTCGATGCTGCCGCGACCATGATGTCGTTGCACGTCTCGGCGGTGATGAATTTGCCGTCGTCTTCTGGGACACCGCTGACGGCAAAACACCGGAAGAAATCGCCGAACGCCGCCGGCAATGCCAGAACCACCCGCGGCAGGCACAGTTCATGGCCCAGCGATTCCGCAAGGAAATCAGCGAAACCCCGTTTGAATTTCTCGGATCACATGGCCAGGGAACATTGACTATCAGCGGCGGATTAGCCAGTTTTCCCGTCGATGGAACAACCGCTGCCGAACTGTTTGAAAAGGCTGACCAGGCCATGCTCGAAGCCAAACGCTCCGGCAAAAATCAAATCCAAATCGTCGGCCAGCCCACTCAATAAAGCCAGCGGGCTTAAACAACAATAGCCGTGGGTGGAGCGAAGCGAAACCCGTGGAAGAAGTAGCAAAGATACCGCCAACCCTAAAAGGGTTGAATAGTGCAAAAACTGCACAAAAAACTCAACATATTTTTGCCGCCGACTGCCCGGCCAATGCTCCCGTGGAAAACGCGATCTGCAAATTATAGCCCCCACATGGGCCGTCCACATCCATCACCTCACCGGCAAAGAAAAGCCCCTCACACAGCCGGGACTGCATCGTTCTGGAATCGATGTCTTTCAGACAAATTCCACCGCGTGTGACCGTCGCCTTCTCCAGCGGTCCGCTTTGAATGAAAGTCAGTGGTGTCGCTTTTAATGCCTCGACTAAACGCTGTCGCTGGAATTTCGACAACTGACATCCCTGCACCGGTCTGTCACCGCAGGCAACAATCTGTAAATAACCCGCCAGTCGCTTTGGAAACCACTGTGCCAAAATCCCGGCCACATCCTTCTTCGGATGCGCAGCGCATAAGTCAATAAGCTTCGATGATAATTGCTCCCTTTGATACTTCGGCCAGAAATCCAGCGTCACCGGCACTTGCGATTGCTTTCGCAATAGGTCAGCCGCTGTCCGGCTGACATCAAAAACCGCCGGCCCGCCAATACCGTCCGCTGTAAACACCATCTTTCCGGAATAAACACTCGCTTTGGACTTAATCTTCAGGCGAATCGCTGCATTTTCCAGGCTTACCCCTTGAAGTTCTCCCGGCCAGCCCTCTTGCGTCACCATCGGACATAATATCCCCGTTGCCGGCTCAATCGAATGCCCAAAGCTTTCGGCAATCGTATAACCGTCACCAGTCGATCCCGTTTTCGGCCAGGATTTACCGCCGGTAGCCACAATGACCGCTTTCGCATTGATGCGCCGTTTCTCCGTCTGGACCACAAATAGCTCGTCGGTCTTCTCAACCAAAACAACCGGCCTGCCGTAACAAATCGCCACACCGTCAGCCTGCATTTGCTCAAGTAAAATCCGATGCACATCTGATGCCCGCTCGGAAACGGGAAACACACATCCCTCATCATCGACATACGTCTTTAATCCCCGCTCATGGAAAAATGCCAGCGTCTGCTCCGGCGACATCGCATAAAACGCCGGCTTTAAGAAATGTCCATACGGCATGCAAGCCCGTACAAAATCATCAATCCTACCGGCATGGGTCAGATTGCACCGCCCGCCACCCGTCGCCAGCAGCTTCCGTCCCGCATTGGAATTCTTCTCAATCACACAGACGTCACACCCCGCCCAACGGGCAGCTATCGACGACATCATTCCCCCCGGCCCGGCACCAATCACGCAAACATCCGTTTTGAGTTGATCACACGTCAAGGTTGTTCCTGTTTTTTCTTCTTAAAAATATCCAGCGGTTGTTTCAGCACCGAAAAAAAGACGGCCTCAATTTTCGGCTCCTCAACAGTCCCCCGAAGTTCAACCTTCCACAAAGCCTTGCCGATCCCGCGAGCTAACTGGTCGAGTATCGTATCCTCCTTGCCCATCAGCCGATCAAAACCCACCATCTCCATGGAGATTTCCTGCGTATCAAGATTCAGCGTGCCGCTGCCGCGAAAGATCATCGGGTCGCCAACCATCCTCGCCGATTCAATTATCAGCATCCGCCCCTGTATAAATGCTTTGATCTCGATCTCGTTGAAAACAAATTCCTTCGGCGTTCGCAACTGCATCGCCGTCAGCACCTTGCCCATCAGCGATTGTTTGCCAAGTTTAATATCCTTAACCGAAACCGACACTTTCCCTCGCGAGTCAGCAAGCTGCTTGAAATCGCCCTCAAGGTAAAGCCTACCTGATGCCAGCCCCTCCATCACATTTTCCAGGGCGCTTGTATATTCGACCACCAGCAAGTCTTTGACAGCCGCTCCGTCCAGCGACAGGCTAAACTGATAGGCTGCTTTGTCATCATCACCGAAATCAATATCTACATCCCCGGTCACCAGCCCATCGTACAGATTCGCCGAAAACTGTTGACTGGTAAAAAGCGACGTCGCCGGATCGTATGCCAATTGTCCCTGCAGATTATTGACCAGGTAATCCTTCCAGTAAAACTGCCGGATGTCATACCGAGCCATCACCTCGCACTGCCCCGCCTGAAAATCAGCCTCAAATGTTCCGTTCACCTGGCCAGTCAATCGGTCAAGCCTCTGCCGGCTGCCGCAAGCGATTTCCTGCAAGTCCAGACCGCCAATCACATCGATCTTGCGAATACCTTTCGGCCCGGTCTGAATAAATCCGTCCTTCAGAAAAATAGAAACTTTCCCATGTGGTTCCAGTACTTTATAAATCGCATCGGTTTTCTCAGACAGCAGTTCTTTCGGAAGTGATTCTAAAGCAATATCCTTCAACTGCAGTTCGCTGAAAAAGACCTTGTCACTCGCCAGCCGCAGCGTTCCATCAGCCCGGCACAATTCCTGGCCGACCCACAAAACGGGGTTATCGTCACAGCGAATGGTCAGATCCGTTTTTTTGCCAGTTGCACTATTGATCACCAAATGTCCCTTGGCATCCACACGCCCTTGCAGTCGCAAATTACCAAGAAGCTCATTGGCATCAGCCCCCGCCGCAGCCCAAAACGTCTCATTCAGGTCAAACCGCTTAAAATCCACATCCAGATTCAGGTCCGGACGCCCCGGTTCCGTGCCTTCCGGCCTGATCTGTCCCTTCATGGCAATGGTGCCGCCATCGACAGCTGCCTTAAGTTTCTTCAGGTCAACCAGATCATGCGTAATAACCGCCGATAAATGCACATCACTCATCGGCACGTTAAAGTTCTCATACACCAATCGCTTACCATCCAGCGTCACCTTAGCGATCACATCCAGCAGCCGTTTGCCCGTTTCATTACGAAACACATCCACATCAATATCCGCCAGTCCGTCAATCTCCAGCTCATTGAAGAAACGGCGGGAATCTTCCGGCATCGCATTGATAAGCATCTCATTGACCGGTATCTGCTTGGCGTCCACATGAATCTTGAAATTGGGCCGTCCGCTGCGCAGTTCCAGCACCTGCCCGTTCAGCGCCACACTGCGTCCGTCTTCATAATGTGCCAGCAAATTCTTAAACGCCACCGCATCCGACTCATAAGTGATTGTCCCGGTCAGATTCTCCAGCGGATATGGGAAATGGTCGTACACCATCCCGGCATTTTTCAACTCCATCGTCAGTGTCTCTGTTTTTTCCCCTTTCGGAGACCGCGTGTAGCGATAGGCCAGTCCCGTCCGACCGCTCGGCACAAACGAAAACCAAACCTTCTGAAGTGACTCATTCAGTGCCGTCTTCAGGTCATTATCAAACCGCATATTCGGACTGGCCACCCGGATGTCAACATCGGAATTTGGCCCGTTATCCTTAACTGTCCCCTCCACAGTCACATCAACATCACCATGTGTGCCGGCAAGATTCTTTAATTCCAAATCACTGTCGGCAATCGCAATTTCGCCGGTGATCCCCTCAACTTCATACGGAAAATTCGCGTTCAAAATAGAAATATCACGACAGGTCACGGTTCCGTTCACTATTGCATCACCCAACTGTCCCCAGACGCCTTCAATCGAAAGTTTGACGTCGCCGGTTCCCGCCGGCCGATACCGGTTTAAGAATTTGCCTGCTCCTGCCCCTAACCAGCCCAGCACCTCTTCGCTGTAAACAAACGCATTGGGCTGATGTTGATGAGATAATTTCAAATTTTGAAAATCCAATTGAGCATTCAGTTCGCGATTGCCATCGGCAAGACTTTTTAAGCTGCCAACAATACTGCCCTGCCCATCCCCCAGAGAAAATGCACATCGCTGAAGCTCAATCTCCCGCTGGTCAAATTCACACGCCATACGAAACTGCTCCACATTCCAGGCATTCTCAAAGAGGACGGTTTCGCCCATATCAACCCGGCCTTCCAAAGATAATAAGGCCCTTTTATTTTCGACACTTGGTTTGAAAACTCCCTCAAGCACACTTCCGCCAAACCCAAAACGATCATCGGCCCGCAAACTGAAACTATACTGCAAGTCAGCTCTCTGTGCCGCAAGCTGGCCGTTGAAGCCAATGGTGGTTACCATTTGAAGCTTGTCCTTCTCAAAACGTGAAACCTGCACAATTCCGTTATCAATCGTTACAAACGGAATCTTCCCCGGCAGCGAAGACGAGTCCTGAGAATCTGCAGGTCGTTGAAAAAGGGCCTGGAAATTCCATTGTCGCTTATCCGGATAGTAGTCCGACGTTAAAAGAAAATCATCCAGCGCAACAGAGTCAATATGAAATTTCCCACGCAGCAGCTTCCATAAATTCAATCGAACCTCAATCTCATCAGCCTGAACTATCGGTCTCGCTGCAAGTGAGGCTCTGTCTGCAGCAATCGCCACTCCTTTAAGTCGCACCGCACCGGACAGTTTCAGCCGTCCCGACTGCACATACGCCGCCCCGCCGCTAAGTTCACTGAGCTTTTGCTCGGCAACCGAGGCAATCAGAAAGTAACTCGACAGCCACAACAGCAAAACGCCACCAAGCACCCACACAAAACTGTGCCGTAAAAATAAAAAGAACCTTCGCTTGGCACTGCCCCGGCGAAGGCTCTTTTTTTCAATCTCACTTATCATCGCTGTCCATTTCAAAACAAGCCGCCTCAACTGCAAGACAGTTGTTGTTTTTCATTTTACAAATAGCCTAAAGGGCTTTATCCGCGATATCCCGTCGGCAATAGGCACCCTCAAAACTGATAGTATCGACCGCCTGATACGCTTTCGCCTTGGCATCGGCGATCGTATCGCCCAGTGCCGTGACACCCAGCACACGTCCGCCGCTGGTAACAATCTCTGTGCCCTTTTGAGCCGTGCCCGCATGGAACACCACCACATCGCTCAGCTTGCCCGCTTCATCCAGGCCGCTAATGACCTTACCCTTTTCATAATCGCCGGGGTAACCGCCCGATGACATCACCACGCAAACCGCCGGCCGCGAATCCCACTCAATCGCGATATCGCCTAAGCGCCCGTCACAGACCGCTTCCATCACATCCAGCAAATCACTCTTCATCCGCATCAAAATCGGCTGCGTTTCCGGATCGCCAAACCGCACATTAAATTCCAGCACACGCGGCCCACCCTGCGTCAGCATAATCCCCGCATATAAAATCCCGCGGTACGGCGTATCGTTGCGATTCATACCGTCCACCGTTGGAATCAAAATCTCTTTGACGATTTGGTCCATCAGCTTATCCGAAACGATCGGTGCCGGGCTGTAAGCGCCCATCCCACCTGTATTCGGCCCGGTATCGCCTTCGCCGACCGGCTTATGGTCCTGCGACGTTTCCATTACATAAATGCTTCGCCCATCAACAAACGCCAGAATCGATGCTTCCTGGCCTAACAGCTTATCCTCAACAATCACCGTATCGCCCGCTTCGCCAAAAATACGGTCCACCATAATCTGCTCAGCCGCCAAAATCCCGTCCGACGGCTCATCGCAAACAAACACGCCCTTGCCCTTGGCCAGACCCGCGGCCTTGACCACAACAGCCTCATCCCGGCTGGCAATATAAGATTTGGCATCATCAAATGAGGTAAATGTCCGGCTTTCTGCCGTCGGAATGCTGTTGGCCCGCATGATCTGCTTGGCAAACGCCTTGTCGCCTTCAAGCTGAGCAGCCTTTCCGCTGGGGCCAAACGCCTTGATACCCGCCGCCTCAAATGCATCGACCGCACCGGCCGCCAGCGGATCTTCCGGTCCGATGATCGCGAAATTCACATCCGCCCCCTTGGCAAACTTCACCAACCCCTCGACATCGGTATCCTTAATATCTACATTCTCACCGAACTGAGCCGTTCCGGGGTTTCCCGGGGCAATATACAGCTTTTCAAGTCGTTTCGACTGTGCCAGTTTCCACGCCAAAGCGTGCTCACGTCCCCCGCTGCCAACTAATAGAACCTTCATCTGAAATCCTCAAATAGTGGTAACTGTTTTCTGATAACCGCTTACTGAATAAGTGAAAACTTTACCACGGAACACCCAAAAAAGCACGTATTTTTTGGACAGGATTAACGGGATTGTTTTTAGCTCGGAATCAACAATAATACGTTTTTTTCATTCTATTTTCAGAGGCCTCAGTGGCCTCGATAATCAATTTTTCCGTTATATAGTATCACTATGCGTCTAAAACCGGAAAACAGGACCGATAAAACCGTGGTTTCTACGGAGATATTCAGTATTTTTCCCGATTTACTTTTGTTGTGAATTTGGTACAATAAAATTATACATCACCCAATGTAAACGGACTAAATGGATTAGTCGGGAGAAAGCCATGCAATCGCAATCGCCAAATGCGGCAAGCGAAAGAAGGCGAACCACATATACGTTACAGGGGGGCACGTCAACTTTTCTACTTACATTCAACCGAATGAATCAATCTATTAACCCATTCTTAGGAGGGATTTCACATGAAAAATCTACGCTTTAAACCTCTCATCACCTGTTGTCTCGCAATGGTCCTGCTGTTTCCAATGGGACTATTCGCGGCCAACATCATCTATGACCAAAGCAACGTCGATTTAACCAGAGCCGGCGTCCACGCCCATGACTACGATATCGGCAACGGACGCAACCAAATCATCCTCGCCGACGATTGGCTGCAGGATGACAGTATCACACAGTTCAACATGGTTTCCGATGCCCACTGGTTCGGCTATGTCGAAAACAACGATCCGCACAGTACGATGTGCGTCGGTTTCCACCTCAGCATCCACACCCAATCAGCGGGTGCTTGCGTGCCGATGGACCCGTCCATTTGGGAAAAAGAAGTACCGCTCAGCCATATCACGGTCACCGATACCGGCCTGACAAATTTCCTCGGCGAAACACTCTACCGCTATGACTATTACCTGGACACCCCGGTCCCGTTAACCTTTGGCCAGAAATACTGGTTTGACGTCTCGGCCAACTCGGTGGACCTGACGGTTCCATTCAAATGGAAATGGGCCAATGCCGCCCCTCCGATTAACTACTGCCCGGCCGCTCAGAAGATCGTTGACGGCCCCCCGGATCCCTGGACATCACTGGATGACACGGATTTGGCATTCACGATCACCGCCGACGAACCGCCCGAAACCGGCGACATGGACTTCGGCGACGCCCCCGAAGGCGACCCGCAGCAGCCCGGAACAGCCATCGCATATCCATCATTGGGCGTACAGGGAAAATTCCCCACATGTATCACCGTCGGCCCGCCCAATAGCTGGATTCAGCACACCAACTTCGGCGCCTGGTTCGGCAATACCGTTGATTTTGAGTTTGACGGCAACGCGGGTGCCTGCGGCACCGCGGCCTGCTTCCCGCCATATGACCTCGACGAATGCTTCGACTCGACCAACAACGGAAACAACACCGACCCCGGCCTGATTATGCCCGAATCCTACACCATTGACGGCCTCGGCAACGTCGTGGCATGCCCACCCTGGACCGGCACCGCACTGGGCCAAACCTGCGCAATAGCCGTCTGGGGCCAGGACATCGATATATGGGTCCATAATACCATGCCAAGCCATCCGGAGTACCTGCCCGCCTATGTCAATGTCCTGATCGACTGGAACCAGGACGGCACGTGGGGCGGCACCGCCTCCGGCCCCGGCTGCACTAATGTCCCCGAACACGTATTGGTCGATTTCGTGGTTCCGCCGCTGTATATCGGCCCGCTGTCAGCCCTGACCCCGCCGAACTTCCAGATCGGCCCCAATCGCGGCTACGCCTGGGCACGCTTCAGCATTACCGAACGGCCCGTTTCGCCCAATAATGAGCGTTGGGACGGCTCCGGCGCCTTCGAAGACGGCGAAACCGAAGACTATCTGCTGCGGATTGATCCGAGCCAGACAACGGACGAACTGGACTTTGGCGACGCACCCGAGTTCTGGCCAGACGGCACACCGACCGGCTATCCGACGACAGTGGCCACCGGCAACAACGGCGCCCGACACATTATCAGCGCGAACGGCCCCTATTTCGACGATGGTACCGCCGGTGATTTTCCCGATCCCGAACCGGACGGCCAGCCCACAACACCCGCTGACGGCGACGATATCGACGCCAACGGCGACGACGAAGACGGCGTGATCATCCCGCCGCTGATCCAGGGACAGACCGCCACCATCAGCTTCTTTGTCGGCGGCCCCGGCGGAGGCGTCGAAGCCTTTATCGACTGGAACGCCGATGGCGACTGGGCCGATTCGGGCGAAGCTCTGCCCCCGGCCTCATACGGCCCCGGGCCGCAGACAATGACCGTCCCCGTCCCGGCCTCCGCGGTCGTCGGACCGACCTACGCCCGCTTCCGCATCAGCAACTCCACCGTGGTTCCGATGGGATACGCCGGACAGGCTCCCGATGGCGAAGTCGAGGACTACTTAGTCTTCATCGAACCGGGCGAAGAACCCGAACGCCTCAAGTTCCAGCAATTGCCGCTGGACGGCGCGGCCGTGCGGGATGTTCGCTACTGGGGCCACGATGAGGTCAGCACGGTCTATCCCGACTATGGCGACCCCGGCCCGGTACCGCAAATCCATCGCTACCTCGGCTGCTACATGGCCGACGACTTTGCCGACTATGAGCACTCTCCGGTCATCCGCGTCAAGTGGTGGGGTTCATATCTCGGCGGCGAACTCGCCGAAGAACAGCCACAGCCGGTCAACAGCTTCGTCATCGCGTTTGAAACGGACAACCCCGGCCCGCCGAGCCACCCCGAATTCCTGCTCCAGCACGAAGAAGTCATGCGGGATATGGACGGTATTTTGACACCCGGCGAATTCAGCGAACGTTTCTACAGCCCCGGCGGACCGCCCTGTCATGAACCGGTTTACGAGTACGAAGCCATCCTGCAAAATCCCTTCCCGCAGGATCCAAACACCGTGTACTGGCTCAAGATCGTCGCCGTCGTCGATCTGCCGCCCGGACATCCGTTCTTTTCGAATCCGATGACCAATCCGGACCAGATTTGCGACTTCCTGAACTACAACTACGAACCCGAACCGATCCACGTCACTCGATGGGGATGGCACAACCGTGACTATACGAAAATGGATCCGTTTGCCTCGATGCCGCCTGCGGTCGTTCCCGGTGAACACATCCAGGGCGTCATCCCCGACGGCACAGCCGACGGCGTACCCGTCTGGCACTTTCAGGACGACTGCGTCACAGGCGCCGTCCAGATGCCGGCCGACGACAATGATCCCGCCGTCTATCGAAAGATCATCGACATTGAACAGCACCCGGACTTCTGGCGGGAACAGTACTACAAGTTCATGTTGCCCTACTGCTTCGGCCAGCAAGGCGTAGACGGCCCCGACGAAATCGAGCAATTCTCAAAAGACCTCGCTTTCGAACTTTGGACCAATAATGATTGCTTCCCAAGCACAGATCCGTCTTACTGGCTATGGGTTTCCCTTGGAAAGCCAAAGTGCTGGTGCTATCCGTGTCACCCACACGGCGACTACAACGGGGACGATCTGATCACAGCAATCGATGTTCAAGCCTTACTTGCGGCTTGGCCCCCCAATCCCTATGATCCATGTGGAGATTTCAACCATGATGGTTTCATTACAGCGATCGATGTTCAAATCTTACTGGCTTCATGGGGTGTAGGATGTCCTTAGTTAATACTTAAAGTTAGTTTTATACTGTAGTGTGTTTAAGCAATGGAGAGTCGATATTATTATCGGCTCTCCTTTTTTATATATTTCTATTTCGGGCAATTAACTTTCACTCATACAATACCGATAAATAGATTATCGATAAAGGCTTGAGAATACAGCATTAAGGTAAGGGGACACTATGGAAAGTCCGATAAAAAATAAATCGGGTTCTTTCGTAATGAATAATACGAAACAGCTTGCATTCACCTTGGTTGAGTTGATTATCGTTGTGTCAATCCTGGGGATTCTGGCGGCAATTGTTTTACCGGAAGTACAGGGACATACTCAACAGGCCAGAGAATCTGCAGCAAAAGATAATTTACGACTTATACGGAATGCGATTGAACAATATAAATTAAATCACAATGGAGTGACACCGGGGTATTCAAATGGGAGTCCATTGGTAGCTTTTCTGATCTACCCCCAGTTCATTGAATACTCAAATGTCACCGGAGATACAACCGGCTCTAAAACAGGCGCCTATATCCACGGACCTTATATCAGCGAAATCCCCGAAAATCCCTTTAATGGAAAGACCACATTTGAACTTGTCACCACAACGTTTCCGGATCCATTTACGGGCACAACCGGCTGGTATTACAAGGCGTCAACAGGCGAAATCCGCCTGAACTATCCCGGCACTGACAGTAAAGGTACTGCTTATTCCAGTTATTAAACCGTAAATTACTGCGATTTAATAAACCGAAGTTTCCCTCTAAAACGTTTATCATCGGGGGTATCCGTCGTCGAGCTTCTGCCCGAAATTGGCTCGGTCAGGGTTAACACGCTGTCGTTATACCAATTTGCATGCCATTCCGTGAAATCTTCGTTGAAGGCACCTTCAAGTGTCTCATCCAGTGTTCCTTCAATATGTGCCGGACAATCTTCTGTCACAAAGTCAATCTTCATCTCAAGCTTCAACTTTCTCGCATCCGGAGAATAATCCATCGTCCACTGGCCGCTGTTGTAAATTTCCTTCCCCTCAACCTTGACCAGCGGCTTAACCGTCGTTTCCTCCGGGCGAATAACCGCACCGCTCATATGATGAACCGCCTGCATCGCATTGCCGTAACGGTCGAAATGGACTTCCCACTTATTGTTCGGATCCTGCGTCTTCCAGACACCTTCGATATTCTTAGGAAGCTTGCCCCCTTCCGGCAGCAGCACAGTAACGCCTTCGCGAACGCGAGTCCCCCCGCAGCCGCAGAGACCAATCATAACAAAGCACATAACCAACAAAGCAAACTGTCTCATCATATCGTTCCTTTAATAAAAAGTCCTTTTGCAAATTTTACCATCCCTGAATACAAAAGCAACTACACTTTTGCGGCTTTTACTCAAATATCCCCGGCCCACTCGGACATTCGACTTCTCCGCCCCAGGCACTTATCAATAGCATAACATCTTGCGCTGTAATCACGCCATCACGATTAAAATCCGGACATGGATCATAAAGATTACCACCCCAAGCATCCAAAAGAATTTGCACATCGATTGCGGTAATATATCCATCACAGTTCGCATCTCCATACATCTGACATGAGCATTCCTCTGCCCAGCACCAGGGATCCTCAGCCAAACAAATCCCGGTCAGGCAACAAACGATAATAAGGCACATTAATCTCTTCATGTCAATACTCCCTTCAATGAATGAACTATCTTACATTCTGCCATCGCAACCTCACCAACATCCCCCCAAGGCCCACCAACAGCAGCGTTGCAGGTTCGGGAACAACCTCTATCGTCCCCAAAACGACAGGATTAAAAGGGTCGTAAGGTTCATTATAATTTAATACCTGAACATAACCCTGTCCACTAATCCCCGTGATATGAAACAAATTCCCAGGCCCATAAAATACATATCCCTCTTCTGGAACCCACCCGGAAGCCGTTAAACGTATTTCAACTGGACTGTCAATGACAACGATAGCCGGCCAGGGCCAGTCATATTCATCATTGAAAACAACATTGTCTGCATTAAAAACAACATCACCTGAAACAACAACAACGCTGATATCATACCCTCCGATTGAAACATCTGTATCAATGGTTATGCTATCAGTTACACGTTCGGGAAACACCAGCTGCTCCGGGAATATTAAATTGGCATGAACTGATGCGACAAGACTTACAATCAAAATAACCGTCATCTTTTTCATCATCCCTCTCCCTTAATCTCATAATGAACATCGTCTGAGTAATAATCCCCCAAGCCCCATCAACAGCAGTGTCGCAGGTTCGGGAATCTCAATTGTTCCGACAACTTCTCCACCGACTAATTGGTCTACAATATCAATCGTCCCCTGAGTGCCTGAATACTTTAGATTGCTGAAAATATCACCATCAAAATTGTAGGCCACACAGTGACAACTAATAATGCGAACATCACTTCCACTATTATAAATAGCAAATGGAACATAATCCCCTTCGATTGTCTCGTAAATGATAACTTCAGAAGCATCAAAAACAAGGTCACCGCTCGTAACAACCTGGCTTAAATCTACTCCATGAATCAATGTATCGGTTCCCACAGTAATATTTCCGGAATCGACTGACCAAACATATCCGGCACTCGCCAGCGAAGCGAATGCCAACACCACCATTACTAGAAAGTTATTTCTCATTGCAGTTCCCCTTACAACTCATCCTGCTTTTCGTTTAAGAAGCACTCCCCCAAGCCCCATCAACAGCAGTGTCGCCGGCTCGGGAATCTCGATCGTTCCGACAACTTCATGGGCAATCTCATCGATAACATCAATCGTCCCCGCTGTGCCAGTATAGGGCACTGTAAATAACTCCCCGGGACCATAAGTAGGACAACCAAATTGAGAGGCAGACACATGAACTTGAGTTTCAGAAGCAAAAACAACTGCAGGTGCAAAATCCCAATTATAGTCAGGATTATAAACAACATTTGAACCGTCAAGTATAATCTCGCCGCCTGAAACAACCAAGCTTATATCATAGTAGTAGATAGGCCCATCGGTTCCCACAGTAATATTTCCGGAATCAACTGACCAAACATATCCGGCACTCGCCAGCGAAGCGACTGCCAGCACCAGCATGACAACAATGTTTTTTCTCATTGCAGTTCTCCTTTCAAGTCATCCTGCTTTTCGTTTAAGAAGCACTCCCCCAAGCCCCATCAGCAGCAGTGTCGCCAGCTCGGGAATTTCAATCGTTCCGACTACTTCCTGATCTGGCCAATTTGCCAAATAATCTATAACATCAACCGTCCCTGCCGTACCAGTATAGGGCACTGTAAATAACTCGCCAGGGCCGAGTGGAGGGCAAAAAAATTGACTGGCAGCTGCACGGACATGAGTTTCAGAATCAGTAATAATTGCAGGTGCAAAATCCCAACTGTAGTCAGGATTAAAAACGATATTTGAACTGTCAAGCAATATATCACCACCCGAAACAACCAAGCTTAAATCATAACCAGAGGTATGTGTATCAGTCCCCACAGTGATGTTCCCGGAATCAACCGTCCAAACATATCTGGCACTCGCCATTGAAGCGACTACCAGCACCAGCATGACAACAACGTTATTTTTCATTGCAGTTCTCCTTTCAAGTCATCCTGCTTTTCGTTTAAGAAGCACTCCCCCAAGCCCCATCAGCAGCAGTGTCGCCGGCTCGGGTACAACTTGGATAGTGCCTAATATCTCGTATGTCCATGGATTATCCGTATCATACAAATAGTTTATCACCTGAACACTACCTTGCCCGGTAATTCCGTTGATAATGAACAAGTTGCCTGGTCCTAAATCCGGCTCATCCCACTGTGAAGCAGTAAGTCGAATCTCTTTCTCGGGGGACCAGGGAACCAGCAAGTCGGAACCAACTACAGAAGCTGGAAAATACCAGTCGAAATCAGGATTAAAAACAACTTCAACATCATCCCGGGAAACATCACCTGATATGACAACCAAGCCGATATCATAGCCCCAAATGGGGGCATCAGTGTCAATCGATATGGTATCTGAGGCAGATTCCGGAAATACGAATGCTGCACTTGAAAAAGAAGCAAAATACAACACCACTATTAAAGTAAATAATTTCTTCATTGCAGTTCCCTTTAATCCCACTTGTTCTGAATAAGCACACCCGCCCTTTAACATTATTCCGGGCAGCCTTTCCCCCAGGAGTTCAGCAAAATCTGCACGTCAATTGCCGTTATCATTCCATCGTAATTGAAATCGGCACAGACATCATAGGGATTCGGAGCCCACGCACTAAGCAGCCCCTGCACATCAATCGCCGTTATCAATCCATCAAGATTGTAATCGCCATGAGGCTTGCATGGCCCCCAGCAATGACGGTGTGGTTCAATTTGAACCTCTATCGGCAAGCCAACAACAGACATTGCTCCGTTGTAACCAACGATTCCGCCGCGAAGTGTATCAATATCGATGCGGACAGTGGGATTGCTGCCCCAATTTATCCTTAATGTGATCGCACCGCTGGTGGGCGCCTCATCGGTACCGGTGCCGATACCGTCATCATCCAGGCCGGCAAAGCATATCGAGAAGTTTGTTGCCGGAAGAAGCAGTGGACCCGGAGCCTCCTGAGTAGCGATCGGCGTACCATCACCAACCGTGTAGCCTGAGCCAGCTGAGAATGCAGAGTCAACAAATACATCAAAGAAATTCCCCGCAATGACAACTTCGACAATCGGTTCAGTGGCATCAACAGTCAAGGCCATCCCTACGACACCTTCGTCCGCAGTCCAGGGAATCGTAACTTCTTCTGTCCACCGAGGAGTCTCCGGGGGACCGAATGTAATGGTACCGGCATCAGCCGAAGAAAACATAACAATCAGTAGAATCAATAAATACCTGGCAAAAGCGCTCACACCCTTCATAGAACCTCTCCCTTTACTTTATAATATCGCCATCAACAAAGCGAACAATTGTGATGTCTTGGAACTTACGGGCAGCCTTTCCCCCACGAGTCCAGCAAAATCTGCACGTCAATGGCGGTAATATACCCATCGCGATTGAAGTCGGCGCATTGGTCATACGGATTGGGTGCCCACGCCCCCAGCAGCCCCTGCACATCGATGGCGGTTATCAATCCGTCGCCGTTATAATCGCCATGAGGCTGACACGGCGCCATATACCAGCACGGAGGGCCTAATTCAATATCGATTGGCAAACCAACAACAGACATCGCACCATTGTAACCAACAATGCCGCCCCGAAACGTATCAAGATCAATATGAAGGCTGGAGAGTTCGCTCGATGCCGAGAGGGTAATCTCACCACTGGTTGGAGCCTCTTCAGTCCCGCTGCCGATACCATCATCATCCAGACCCGCAATGCTGATTGAAAAACTGGTTGCAGGCAGCGTCTGCTCACCGGCAGCCCCCTGGGTAGCAGTCGGAATGCCAAATCCAACGTCATAGCCCGAACCCGCTGCAAAAGCAGAATCAACAAAGACATCAAAGAAACTCTCTCGAATGCTGACTACTTCGATAGCTGCATCTGAATCAACGGTAAGCCCCATTCCCACAACACCTTCATCCGCGGTCCACTGGATAGTAATTTCACCATGAACTGAACTATCAACACTGAAAGTAATCGTTCTGGCTAGAGATGAAGCGGACAGACAAAACAGCAGAACCAGTGAAGCAGACGAAAAAACAAAAAAATTGACACCCTTCATAATGTCTCCCTTCCTTATATTTGCATATTTGCTATACAGAATCTAATTATAGCAAAAAAGGAGATGATGTCAAGGATGGAATTTGACGCCCGGCAGCGGATTTCCCTCTCTCCGTGTGTATTGAGTCTCCAGGGCCTCGGTATGCCCGTCAACAAAGGTAAATGTAGTAATCCCATGGGCTTCATGAGCACCTTCCGGATCCCATGGGCTTTCAAAAGTCCGGCTGCTGTATCGAACATGATGAATGGGACGAACCAGCGACCAGTTGTGAAAAACAGCCCCGGATATATTTCCGACCCAGCTCGGCCAGAAATGCTCCCCGTACAGTAAAGTCATGGACGGCTGAGTGATATCGATCAAACGATAGCTCTTTGAGTAGGCGAAAAGACTCTCTAAATCATCAAGGCCGGTTATCAAAGCGTTAATGGTATAGGTTCTCGGGGTGTAATCCGGCCCAATGTCAGATTCAGTCCCGATGGTCCGACAGGCAAAAATGCGTTTATCACCATCGATATAGGGCCACAGACGCTCATCCCACGTCGGTGGGCCGACTTTTCCCAGCATTGCTGTTTGCGGACTCTCGTATTGAGTCGCAGCAAGCGGCAAAAACTCGTTATTTTCAAGGGTATAGGCGTGCGTAGCAAGGGCCAACTGCCTTTGATTGCTGATACAATCCACACGACGGGCATGATCTTTAGCCAGCCTCAAAGTCGGCACAAGAATACTGAGCATCAAAGCAATAATGGCAATGACAACTAACAGTTCAATCAGCGTAAAACCTTTGTATTGCCGATTTTTCATAGGCAAACTCAAAAAAGCATCAATCAGCAGTTAAAAACTTATCTATTCATTATACTGTATGATTCGATTATTTGTGCAATAAAAAAGAGGTAAGTCTTCTGACTTGCCCCTTGCTAAGATACACCGTATCGAATTGTTCAAAATCGCTGTTTATTAGCGACGTAAAAAGAAAGCCCCCCCATTCCAATCAACAGGAGGGAAGATGGCTCTGGAACCGGATAATGCACACTATCAAGTGTAGTTCCTTGGTTATTCAGCAGGTAAGCAGACCCCAAACCGTCAATATCGGCCGTCAGAAGAAGTCCATTAGGCGCAATAAAAGGCTCAACAATATCTTTTAGCTCAAAACCCCATGCTTCAACAACAGAACCGGGATTCAAGCCTAATAAATGTTCAAAACCGGTCGCATTTATCATCATGCTGTGAAATACAACTTCCGGATAACCGTCAAAACTGCTGACAGGCTCACCAACATGATCAAAGTCAGATAAAACCAGGTACATAAAGGTTGAAAGTACAGGGTTGTCAGCGCCGTTAACTGTAACAGCAGACCCATCAGTATCGATTTCTAACCAGAACCCGGCATTTGTCAAAGAAACAACACTCATCATCAAAGATAAAGCCAATAACTTCTTCATAATAGTCTCCTTCAAATTAGATTATCTGCGGCTATTTACTTAAATGTATCATACCGAGTAACTAATAAATCCGTAAACAAAAAAAAAGCGGCAAGTCCGAAGACTTGCCGCTTTCACACACATATTGAGGTTTTCTGAGTATCGCTTATTTCTTGCGACGCAGAACCAGAGCACCCAGACCCAGCAGAGCCATTGTAGCAGGTTCGGGAACAATGTTGATTGTACCCAGAACAACACCACCACCAAGCTGGTCAACTACATCGACAGTACCTTGACCGCTAATGCCGGACATAACGAACAGATCCCCAGGACCTCTTGCAGGGCTGAAGAACTGAGAAGCACTAACGCGTACTTCAGCATCAGTACCAACGATAATAGCAGGAGCAAAGTCCCAAGTTCCCAGTGCATCATTAAACTGTACATCACCAAGAACAACATCACCTGAAGTCACAACCAGACTGAGGTCATAACCGGTAGTCGCAGCATCTGTACCAACTGCCAGAGAATCTACAGCATCTGTCGGAAAAACAAGACCTGCACTTGCCAACGAGGCAACACCCAGAACCAGAGATAAAACTAACAACTTCTTCATCATCGTTCTCCTTTCAAAGAAACTTTTTCACATTTTGTTCGAACAATACGTTAACGTTAACTTCTTTGTGAAGCGTGTGTCAAAATTACGGGCAACCTACACCCCAAACACCCAACAGGATCTGTACATCGATAGCGGTAATGAAACCGTCACGGTTGAAGTCAGCACAGGGATCATACGGATTCGGAGCCCATGCACCCAGCAGACCTTGTACATCAATAGCAGTGATCAGATCGTCACCATTGTAGTCACCACTGGTCTGACACGGGAAAGCCCAACAAGCAGGACCAGTTTCAACTAAAACTGTCGTCGGCAGGCCTGTGATGGTTTCTGCACCGGCATAGCTTACGGCACCGCCGCGAAGCGTATCAACACCCAACGTAATATTGGCTGTTTCAGTAACCGTCAGAACGATTGTGCAGGTCAGCGGGGCTTCTTCTGTGCCTTCGCCAATACCATCGTCATCCAGACCGGCAACACTGACTGAGAAGCTGGTTGCGGGCAGAGCCAGTTCACCAGGAGCGTCCTGTGAAGCGGTGGGAACGCCATCGCCTACAGTATAGCCTGAACCGGCAGAAAATGCTGAATCAACAAATACATCAAAGAAACTTTCTGTAATCGCACAAGTTTGAACCGGAACATCCGAGTCAACTTCGATTGCGACACCGACCAGTTCGGTCGTTTCTGTGCCATCAGCCGTCAGGGTAATGGTCAATTCACCCGGAGCTGTTACTTCCGTCGTAGCGGTTACGCCCGCCATAGCCGGAACACACAGTGCTGCTACTAACATGCTTACGATAAGCTTTTTCATACGACACCATCCTTTCTCTTTTTCTTCTTAGTTAAAAAGACATTTTCTTCTTAGTTTTTTTTCATCACCGTTGAGGCCCCACGCCTCAAAGGTTTAACCTCTTTTTTCCCGCCAAAACACCGGCGTTTACCTCAAACCTCCATTCCCCGCGCCTTGCATGTCTCAGAGGCTCAAATCCGCAATTCGCGGTGTCGGTTCGCTTTGCAGGCACCTCTGTACACTGCTGATACTACTAAAAACACGCCAACAATGCAAGTGAATTTTCCCGTTTGGCCGCCAAAAAACCAAAATTCCTCCCCATAAAAACCGACATACCAGTATCAATACCGGACCTTAACGCCTTAACCTCCGTAAAAATAACCACTTATATCAGCCTCAAAAACGCCGTTTCGACCGTTAAAACCTGCTAAAAAAAGTGAAAAAAAATGCCTTTTCAGTATTAAAAAACAATGAATTAAAATAATTCCATGTCGAGATTTGAAATTTTCAACAAGGACAGGCAGAAGTGAACAGCCATCAGCGTTCAATTGTCAGTAGGCAGGGGCAGAAGCCAGTGGACACCAAGCGCCTCGTACCGCCGGCATCCTGCCGACAAGCCCCCTCATGCCTAAAGCCTAAGGACCGAAGACTGTAGCCTATATAATCTCCCCCTTCAGCGACACCGTAATATCACCAATTTCCAAATCCACCCCGGAAAGGTCAACCGCCGCCTGTGCCATCAGCCCTAATCCCGAACAGCACGGCACCTCCATATGCACCACCGTCAGCGATTTCGGCTTTGCCGTCGTCAAAATCTCTGCAATCTTCTCAATATAGCCGCTCCGATCATCCAGTTTCGGGCACGCAATCGCCACCGCCTTGCCCTTGAGCAGCTTTTCATGGAAATCGCCCATCGCAAACGCCACGCAGTCCGCCACCAGTAGTATATCAGCTCCCGCAAAATACGGCGCCGCCGGCGAAACCAGCTTCAACTGCACCGGCCACTGAGCCAATTGTGACGACGTATCGCCCTGCTTGGCCGCATTATCAGCCTCTGAACGGTCTAAATTCATCATTTTCATGCCCGGACAGCCCGAAAATGCAGCTTTTTGAGGTGTTTCGGCTTGTTTTTGCTCCAGTTTGGCCTTATTGGCCGCCAATTCGGCAAGGTATTGCTGCGTCGCTTCCTCGTCAAACTCGTCCGCTTCGCGCTGTTCAATCGTAATCGCATCGACAGGACAGCACCCCAGGCACGCCCCAAGCCCGTCACAATATATCTCGGCAACCAGCTTGGCCTTGCCGTCAATCATCTGGATCGCCCCTTCAGCACACGCCCCAACACACAGACCGCAGCCATTACACTTTTCTTCATCAATCTTTACTATATTACGAAGCGCCATACCATACCTCATTTCATTAACCGCGGATTTCGCAGATTAACGCGGATATACTAAATAATTATAGATCAAATCCGCGAAAATCCGCGTCATCCGTGGTTTCATTTATTTCTCTGTGGCTTTTTTATCCCAATATTTCCGCCAAATCCTGCTCCGGCGTCGTCACCGGCGCGATATTAAACTTATCCACCAGCACATTCAATACATTCGGTCCGATAAAAGCGGGCAGTGAAGGCCCAACCTTGATATTCTGGATACCCAGATGCAGCAGCGTCAGCAGAATGCAAACCGCCTTTTGCTCATACCAGCTCAGCACCATCGACAGCGGCAGGTCATTCACACCGCACTCAAACGCCCCCGCCAGGGCCACAGCGATCTGAATCGCCGAGTAGGCATCATTACACTGGCCAACGTCCAGCAGTCGCGGAATCCCGCCAATATCGCCGAACGGCAGCTTATTAAAGCGGTATTTTCCGCACGCCAGCGTCAAAATCACACAATCATCCGGCACCTGCTGCGCCAAATCCGTATAATAGTTGCGCCCCGGCTTGGCCCCGTCACAGCCGCCAATCAGGAAGAAATGGCGAATCTGACCGGCCTTGACCGCGTCAATAACGGTTCCCGCCACGCCCATCACGGCATTATGCCCAAATCCGATGGTAATCGTTTGCTCCTCAGCGTCCTCGGCGAAACCGTCCGCAGCCAAAGCCGCTTCGATCACAGGCGTAAAGTCCTTATCAGCCACATGCGTCACCCCCGGCCAGGCCACCAGTCCCGTCGTGAAAATCCGACCCTGGTACGTCTCTTTCGGCTTCTGAATACAGTTGGTCGTCATCAAAATCGACCCGGGAAACGCGTCAAACTCGGTTTTCTGGTCCTGCCACGCCCCGCCGTAGTTACCGACCAAATGTTTGTACTTCTTCAGGCCCGGATACGCACAGCACGGCAACATCTCACCGTGAGTATAGACATTCACACCCTTGCCCTCGGTCTGCTTAAGCAGTTCTTCAAGATCCTTGAGATCGTGTCCGGAAACGAGAATCGCCTTACCCTTGACCGGCGTAACGCGCACCACCGTCGGCTCCGGATGGCCGTAAGCAGTCGTATTGGCCTCGTCCAGCAAGCCCATCACCGTCAAATTCACCTCGCCAACCTTCATCGCCATCGCCACCAAGGCATCCACATCCGTCGCCAACTCACCCGTCAGGAAATTCAGGCATTCATGGAAGAACGCATACACATCATCCGACTCAACGCCCAAAACCTTCGCGTGATCAGCATACGCCGCGGTACCCTTCAGCCCGTACAGGATCAATTCCTGCAAACCGGCGACATCCGGGCCTAATGATTCGAGACGTTTGGCAATACTCAGCGTCGCCGCCTGCGTCAGCATTTCATCGCGCGTCGCGGGCACTTCCCACTGCGCCGCTCCTGCCAGCGAATCCGAGCCACCGGCCTTGGCGTACAACTCTTTCGCCTGCGCCAGCACCTCACCAGCCTTGGCGACCAGTGCCTCCAGCCGTACCGGGTCAAAATTAACATTGGTTACCGTCGTAAACAACGCCTCGGTCACAAAATGGTCGATGGTTCGGTCGGTCGCACCCAACTGACCGGCCGCATACGCATACTGGCTGATGCCTTCAGCGGCATACACCAGCAAATCCTGCAATTCAGCAGTCTCAGGCGTCTTGCCGCAAACACCCATCTTCTCACACCCTTTGCCTGCCGCAGTTTGTTCACATTGATAACAAAACATAGTACTCGTCCTTTCCGATTTTATGTTCGATTTTAAGTTTATAGCTTTAGTTCAATACGTCTTATATTCCTGTATACCTGTATACTTGCTTTATGCCCTAATCATCGTCAACAACATTTTAAACCGCTCTTCAGCCGTCACCGCGTGCGGAATATTAGCCGGCATGATGATAATCTGACCCTTTTCAACGGTATGCTCGGCTCCGTCAATGGTAATCACGCCCCGTCCGTCAACAATCTGCACAGTCGCGTCAAAGGGGGCAGTGTGTTCGCTGAGCCGCTGGCCGGCATCAAACGCAAACAGCGTCAGCGTGCCGACAGGCTTATCCAGCAGGGTTTTGCTCACAACAGCGTCCGCGGAGTACTCGATAAGATGTTCGAGAGCGGCTGCTTTGCCGTAACAGGCATCAAGGTGATTGGTCTGTTTTTCCATATTTTACTGTCCTCAATATTATAATCAACCGTTTCTACGTGATGATGCAGCTTTGCGTTCGGAGTTTCAGCTCTACTCGTAGAAAGTTATTACCCTATAAGGGCGTACTTTCTTCTGAATCGCTCACAAATTCTTCTAAGGTCAAATCTTTCAAAAATCCGACAATCTGCGTTTGCAGCTTCGCCATTTTTGAGTGAGCCGGGCACTTACCCTTCAGCGGACACTCAAAACCGCCCATCAGGCACTTATTGACCGTCACCGGCCCCTGGATCGCCTCGATCACATGCCGAAACTGGACATCCGCAGGCGATTTCGCCAGCTTCCACCCGCCTTTCGGCCCCATCACGCTCTTAACAATCCCGGCATGGGCCAGTTTTTGCAGGATTTTGCAGGTGATCGCATAGGTAACCTGCGTATCCTTCGCCAGCACCTTGGCCGAAAAGGCTTTTTCATCGCCATAAGCAGGAGCCAGTGCCGCCGCCAGCCGAAAAGCATAATCAGTATCCCGTCGAATCAATTCCATACATCAGTTCCCACTTGAAAACCACTTCATTTCTTATGTAAGACCAATATAGTCCTACTTAAAAACAAAGTCAACCCCTCATTTGAAAAATTTTCAGAAAAAAACAAAAGACCACTCCCCTCAAGCCTGATAACTATGGACTATAGACTGAGGACTGAAGACTAGGGACTAACAGTCAAATTCCCCGGCATCGCCGCCACAAAATCACGAATTTCATCCCGCACCCGACGAAACTCCGCGGTGATCTGCTCATTGGTGCCGACCACAAACGACGGATCGTCAAACTGGTTGTGGATCATCGTCGTTTTCTTCGGATACAGCGGACACTGCTCCCTGGCGTTGTCACAAACCGTAATCACATAGTCAAACTCAATATTTGCGTACTCGTCAAGATGGTTAGAGGTCTGCTCCGAGATATCCACCCCCACTTCGGCCATGATCGCCGCCGCCCGCTCGTTGATGCCGTGCGGAGCAACACCCGCCGAAAATGCCTCAATACAGTCAGATTTCAAATGATGCGCCCACCCCTCAGCCATCTGACTCCGGCAGGAATTCCCCGTACATAAAAACAACACATACAATTTATCGTTAGGATTATCCATATCACTTTCCCTAAATAATCTATGGTAATTAGTGTTCATTCGCCTGCCGGGCCATAGCTTCAGCGACGGCCGGTGGCTAACATAATAGCCGAGAACCATTCTACCCCAAAACCACCCCAACCACAACCACCGCAAATGTTAGAATTCAATGAGCAAGCCATCATATCACTGTTTCTTAGTACGTTTACTCTTGCGAAGAGCAATATTACAAAAACTGCTCGCCGAAATCGCGGTAAAATCATTCCCCTTGGGAACTTCCGTCACACCGGAGTGACTGTCTCCCCACGCAACAAGACTGCCGTCCCGTTTCAACGCAAGGCAATGCCGACATCCCGCCGCAATCGCCACAAAATCATTCCCACCGGGCGCCGTCGCCTGACCATGGCTATTCGATCCCCACCCAACCAGACTGCCGTCTGCCTTCATCGCCAATCCGTGTCTGAAACCGGCGGCAATCGCCGTAAAGTCATTTCCCGCCGGCACATTCGTCTGCCCGTGTTTATTGTCACCCCAACCAACAAGGCTTCCGTCTTTTTTCAACGCAATGCTGAAATACTGCCCCGCAGCAATCGCTTTATAACAATAGCTGCCTTCTGGTATATTTATCTGGCCGCGATAATTACTTCCCCATGCGGCAAGACTTCCGTCTTTCTTTAATGCAAGACTGTGATTATAACCAGCCGCGATATAATCATTGCCTTTCGGCACAATACTCTGGCCGAAAACAGGCGAACCCCAGCCAACAAGAGAACCATCACACTTGATAGCCAGCCCATGACTGCCACCCATGGCGACAGAGATATAATCATCCTCCAGCAGTGGATTCAGCCAACCCGACTTACCCCACTCAACAAGTCGTCCGTCCGTCGTCAGTCCAAGGTTGTGGTTGTAACGGGCAGCAACAGCAACCAAATCACGACGATCCGACACCTCCGTTTGACCATATTCATTATTGCCCCAGGCCGCAGCACTGCCATCGGTCTTCAACGCAAGCACATGTCCATCACTGGTCACAATTGACACAAAGTCATGACCTATCGGAACGTCCATCTGCCCCCAATCATGAGATAGTTTTTTAGCTCCCCACGCAGCAATTCTTCCGTCAGTCTTTATCGCAAAACTGTGAAATCGACCCGCAGCGATCGCGACAAAATTGTTTCCTTTTGGAACATCCGTCTGACCGAATTGGTTCCATCCCCAGCCAACGACACTGCCGTCCTTTCTCAACGCCAGGCTGTGCATTTCCCCGGCAGCAATGGCAACAAAGTCATTACCCGCTGGAACAGAGGTTTGCCCTTCGTCATTCATTCCCCATGCAACTAAGCTGCCGTTGGTCTTAAGAGCGAGGCTAAAATGAAAGCCTGCACTGATCGCCGCATAATCATTTCCGGCCGGCACATCCGTTTGCTGATAGCGATTATCTCCCCAGCCAACCAGACTGCCGTCGGCCTTCAAGGCAAGACTGTGGAAACTACCCAATGCCACAGCCTTAAAATCATTTCCTGCGGGCACCGTCACCTCACCAAACAGATTACTGCCCCAGCCGACCAGGCTGCCATCGGTTTTAATCGCCAGCGTATGCAGCGAACCGGACGAAATCGCACTAAACCGGGCATTATCAAAATCCCGCGGCTCAAACCGGTCACTGCCCCAGATCACTATCGAATCGGCCAAGAGCGGACACACACCCAATACACACAAAAACACCCCCAATACAAAAATTCCCCGCACCTTCGCGTTCAAATCCATAACAAATTTCCTGTCTTTAAAACCCCATCTAAATTCAGCGTCCTCGGTGGTTAAACTCTAATTCGTGTTCATCAGTGTCCATCTGTGGTTCTATAAATCACCAAAACCAGCGTAATCAGCGTTTCCACTTCCCGACCTCATACCTGTGAACTCCGAACCACAAACTACGAACTCAATACGTAAACAAATCCTTCAACGTATAGTTTTCTTCCGTCGCCGCGTTGACGGCGTTGCGAATTTTCAGCTGCACCCGCCGGGTCAGCTTTCGCCCCTTGCACGCCCGGCTGACCATCTTATGCGTAATCTGCTCCGTCGAAGCCGCCACCACATCATGATGACTCAACTCATGCTTTTCCAAAATCGCCGCAAGCGGCTGCAATCCAAAATCCCGTCCATTCTCAATCATTGTATTTCCTGTTTCTCACTGTGTCATTCCGAGTAATATAATTGTCATTCCGAGCGAAGCCGAGGAATCTATTTAAACAGCATCCCGGCGCAGCCGGGATTCCTTATTCAACATCCGCGTACCACCCAATCGACAAATCATCCCATGCCAAATTCATCGTGTCAATCAGATTTATTTTCTTTTCCCGACGCCATGACTTAATCTGCTTTTCGCGATTAATCGCCCCGGTCGCCGTCTTAAAAGTCTCCACATAGAGCAGTTTCTCAACATGATACTTGCAAGTAAATACCGCAATCGCCCCGGTCTTATGCTCATACACCCGCCGCTTCAAATTAGACGTCACGCCCACATAAAGCGTCCCGCTCTCACTGGCCATGATATAAACATAATACGTTTTCATCAAAAGCAGCCCTGTCCAACCTTCTCTTAAAATGGAATTTCCCTGTTTAAACAGATTCCTCACATGCGTTCGGAATGACTTCGCGTGCAAACGCCGCATCATCAGTTATCGTCGTCCCGAACGCCATTGGCCATCTCAGACACATAACTGTCATCCCGAGCAAAAAATCGTCATCCCGAGCGAAGCCGAGGGATCTATTTAAACAACCGCCAAAGGCGTTCCTCTTATTATATTTTCTTGCCAACTAAATTCTCAAAGCACTACATCATGAGTTCTTTAGTATCCAGATTTGATTTTCCCCACAAATCCTTTCGCATCGACCCTGCCATATTGAAAAAGTTTTGCTTATTTGGCTCATTAAGAAATTCTTTCAATCGAAGCAATACAATATCAGGAGCATAGAGCAATGAATTATAGTAAAACTCATACACCTTTTTTATTGAGTATTCTTTAATCTCTTTTTCATTTCTCAGATTTGTAACATTTGGATCGTTCAATTCAAATTGCTTAAACGATTTTGGTTCTAAAACACACCGAGACCATACCAATGTCGACCTATATCTGTTTTCTTTTATACTCTGATTCTGTAAATCAATCTCTTTTCGTTTATTCAAAATTGATTGAACATATGCCCCCAAAATCCCTCCAAATCCCAATGTTGTCAAAACAGGTAATACTGTTTGAAAATCAATCTCCATTTCTATATCCCTTCAATTTGTATTCGACCTTCTAATGTTTCTTCTTAAACGGCTTGGTGATGAGATTGCCGGTTTTTTTGATGCCTTTGCCGACGAGGCCTACGCCTTTTCCCGCCGTATCGACGACGGCCTTGGTACCTGTCAGGCCGACATCGACGACCGCCGCAGCGCCTGTGCCGACGGCCTTGACTGGGGTTTTGATGAAGGTATCGACCACCGAACCGGTTTCGTCGATCGCGTCGGCAACCTTGTCGGCCGCTTCCGTTGCGGAGGCCCCTGCCCGGCTGCGAACGCCCGCCCACACATCCTTAAAGAACATATCTTTAACATCGTTATAAAAATCGCCGATATGGCTGAGCAGATGCTTTTTCGCCTCGGCCTCGTCCCAGCGTTTAAATGCCCGACACCGATCCATCGCCGCGTGCCCGCAGATCGTCGTCATAAACCCGGCCCCGATGCCCTGGGCAATGTCATCGACAAACCGCCCAATCCCCGGCACGCGCGAACCCAGTCCTTCGATCAGGTTCTTGCCCATATTGATATAGTTAACCGTCGCGATCACATTGATAATATCGGAAAAAATCCGCACCTGCTCACTGACCGCCGGGCGGACGCGATAGACCTTGACAATCCGCACGATCATCGTCAGGTTGCGATACAGCACGATCAGCAGATCCGCCGACTTATACGGACTGAGCGTCACGCCGACCATGATATCCCGCATCGAATCCCGCACCTGCCGCGACGCCTGCGCATCCAGCGTCTTCAGTACCGGCTGAATATGGTTTTGCTCAATCGTCCCGATCAGCGACAGGCAGCCGTCCCGATCCGACAGGCTTTGCGACTCAAGCTGCCCCAAAGCATGACCAATCTGCGACCGCTCGTCTTCGGTCAGATTTTCATTAGCGGCTAATCGCCGCAGGAAGGCTTTCAGATACTGCACATATTTCTTAAGCTGCCGCCCGTTCGCCCCGGCCGCATCATCCATCGGCGGCGCCTTCAGCGCCTTCGGGAACACCGCCAGATTCGCCCACACATACACCAAAAGCCATAACAAAAGACCAGCCACAACCGCCAAAAACGCGTACCCCGCAATCGGATGCATCTCACGCAATATCTGATACGCCCGCAATACCTCCAATACCGCAAAAAACGACAGCAGCACCCCAACCACAATCACCGCCGCCCGAATCAACTTCCAAATCGTCTTAATCATCATAATACTCCCAAAATACCAAAGCACTGGATTCGGCGTCTTCGCGGCCCTTGGGAACGCGGGCATCTCGCCCGCAAATAAAAACAGCCTCGGCCGCAGGCCGAATCCTCAATTCAAAATTAAAAATTCAACATTCATAATTATTCTTATAGACGCAACCCAAACGGCAATGTTGCACCCATTGTACCCAAAACCGACCAAACCTGTCAAATTCACATTAAAAATCCGCCGCAATTGCTTGATAACATCCTCTTTTCGGATAAAATAGGCCTCAATCAACACAATACAAAGGAGCAAAATCACAATGCTGAATCGACAACAAACAGGCACACTGCTGATCGCCGGGCTGGTGTTTATCCTGGTGCGCATCCCCATCTACGGCGGCACTTTCTTGTTTTCAGAAGACGGCGTCAGCACCAACGACACACAACTCTTCATTATTTTCCCCTGTATTGCCACATTTTTTCTATTTTCGCTGCCGTTATTGGCCGTCAAATTCTTTCCGGCTCTTTCAGACTTTGAACTGGTCTGGAAAACAAAACCGCGTGCAAAAATACACTGGTATGTTTTATTGGTATTCTTCACATTTGCCGCCCAAATCTCGATTGGCACTATTGCCTGGAAAGCGGGTCTGCCGCGAAGTACAGTCACTCTGTATCATGATGTCACCCAACTGACATTGGCATTTTTTATTCTTAGCGCAGCACAAATCGTTATTCTTGGCCCGATCGCCGAAGAATTCTTCTGGCGAGGGTTCATGCAGGACCAGTTCGCCAAATGTTTCGGAGCCAAAATCGCCCTGCTGCTTCAGGCGTTTTTATTCGCCCTGTATCACCGTTACTATTTCATGGGCTTTCTGCAAATTTTTCTTGTCGGATTGGTATTCGGCTTCTGGCGACTCAAACGCCGAAGCCTAATTCCGATTATTATCATGCATATAATTATTAACGGATTGATTACCCTGGCTCAGATGCCGTATCAATATGAAATGAGCAAAGTAAATATCGCCGTCAACTATGTTGGGAAAATCAATCAGCTCGGCAAGTCCGCTTCTGAAACAGAAAACGCCGACGCCGATTACCAAAAAGCACTGACCCTGTTCCATCAGCCGCCCAAAAAACTGAACGACGACAAGCTCGTTCGCCCATCTGGTCGATTCGACGAACTCACTGACGAGCAGCAACAGGCACTGGAAGATTGGATCGCCCAAAACAGCGCCGCATTGACCCATTTTCGAGCGGGTACGCTTAAACCGGTCTATTGGCCCGCCGCACAGGGCAATGTCATGCAGGATGCCGATGACTTTAAAGAAAGCTATCAGTATCAGTTGATGGAATTAGCCTGTGTCTGCTGTTGGAACGCAAAAATCGCCGCGAGTCAGGGAGACACTGAGCAGGCATTGGATGATCTGCTTTGCTGCCTTCGCCACTGTCGCCACTTACTGAGCGGACCTAAATCGGAAGGCACATTTATGAACGGCTCGGCAATATTAAGATGTACCTGCTATAACGCCGGTTGGATACTGTCTGGTAATGACATAACCGCCGAGCAGCTTGAATCTTTTCAGAAGAATATCCAACAGGTTTTTGAAGATTATCCTTCAACGCTGGATTTTACCTGGGAACAATTCACCCTCTACGATATCATCCAGCGAACCTTTACCGATGACGGAAACGGCGACGGGCATCTGCCGAAACTGGAAGCCCAAAGCATGGATACGGACATGGTCAAACTCATGGCCGGTGATGCTTCGGACGAGGAAATGGCAAACTGGAAATATTCCACGCGCAAAGAAACAACAGTCATCGTTGACGAGTATTTCAAGCTTGCCGAAAGAGAATTCAGTCAACCTCATTACAAACAGCGTCAAGATAATTCAGAATCCACCGGCGACCTTGCCGAGAAAATCCGTGATAACGTAATCCGCATCTACTTGCCGCAGCTGAAAAGCACCTATCAGATCTATCACGAAACCAAGGCCGCTGGTGATGCCCTCATCGCGACGCTGGCCGTTATGCGATACCAAAAAGCCACCGGCACACTTCCGGATTCGCTTGAAACCCTGACAGCAGAAGGCTTGCTGGACACGCTGCCAATCGACCCTTACAGCGGCCAAACACTCATCTATAAAAAAGAGGATAGCGGATTCCGGCTCTACAGCATCGGCCAAGATTTCGAGGACAACGGCGGCCTGCGAAATCCAAATCCCGACAAACGTGACAAAGACATCATCTTCTGGCCCCCGCCCCAATAACAAAACAAGGATTCATTGGCGCAGATTATTCATTAATCAATAGTCAATAATCATTTACTTCCCGTCATTCCGAGCGCAGCCGAGGAATCTATTTAAACAGCCATCGCCAAAGGCGATTCCTCAATTCATAATGTAAAATTCAACATTCAAAATTAAACAGCGGACACCCGGCAACCTTAACAGCCGAGTGCCCGCCCCTTCTGGCCTACCTACTCTTTGTTACTGCGGCCTTGTTACGGTTCCATTTCATGGGCCGGTTTATGGTGCTTGCAAAAAAAGCTGACCGCCCCGCCGCCGGCGAGCAGGACAAAACTCAGCACGACAAATCCCCATGACGACATCGCCCTCGCAATCAGGTAACACTTAGGCAACAGCGGCACCGCCAGAATCGGCAGCGTATAGAGAAAACCGGTCCTGACCCACACCACACCACTGACAAGAACAATCACAACCAGCACAAGCAAATCTTTCCAATTCAGTGAGCGAGGCAGATAGTCAAACAAGCAGGTCGCCAGGCAGACCGCACCGAAGACGATAAAACCTTTATGCGTCTGCTCGCCAAACATCAAACAGACTGCCAGCGTGCCGACACCGACAATACCGATAATGACACCGGGTACCGCCATGCCGAATGCGCAAGCAACAGTCGTCAGTCCGTCAGTCACACCGAGTCCGCCGGCAAGCAAAATCACCCCGGCCAGGCAGACCCGGATGTCCTGCTTGAGAACGCCGACAATCAGAAGAACCGTCACCATGCACACTCCGAACAGCTGCCAGTTCAAGTCAAATGGCTCGGCGGGATTGTAACCAGCCGTCAGGATAAATCCCATCGCATACACCGCGGCCACATAATAAAAATTCGTCCACTGGCGATAAAACGCCATCGCGAATATTACCAGCCCGGTCAAACCCAAAACCACCGGCGGATACCACAGCAGCTCCACGCCGAATTCCGGCCCGGCCATCACGTGTTTTCCCGCAACCGCAAACACCGTCGCACCCAGCGGCACCAGTGAAGCGACAACGCGAAAATGCGGCGTCTCAACACCCAGCGAGCGAAACAGCTCAATCAACAGCAGCGAAAAAATCACCACCAGCGGCAGATAATCGCCCCACGCCCAGTCAATCACATACATATACGTCGTCGAATACTGGTAAATCGCCGCCGCGGCCAGCATCACCAAGGCAAAAATCCACACCATAGATTTTTGTTTAATAAACGCAGCAGGCTCCTTCTGCCGCTCTGAGTGTCTCATCGCATCTGCCAGAATCAATCCGCCGCCGCCCAGCAAAACCAGCCACCACAGCAGCCATTGACCCCGGCGAATCTCATTGGGCCAGTACCCGCTGACCAGCGGCTTTCCCATCGACGGCGCCGCCAGGAAGTTCCACACAAAGATCAGGCCGAACCCAATCAGCGATAACTTCCCGATGGGGAAACCAATCCATCGCCGCAGTGCAGTCAGCTTGCCCATCGCCAGCGCAATACTAACCAGAGCGATCATAAAGCAGACTGCCGGATTGCCCGGTGTCAGTGTTCCCAGCGTCAAGCCGGACGTCACCAGAAACAACGCGATCAACACCAGCAGTGAAATCGCATCATCCATGACATTCCGAAAGCGTACAATAACAACCAATACCGCCAGCAAGGCTATTTCATATAAATTAATGGCTAAAAGACATGGCAGGGTCTGGCTTAATTGAATGCTTTCGGCAAGCGTCGGTCCAATGATCTGACCGATGCCGTAAACAATAGAGGCGGCACTCAAACAGTAAAGAATACTGCCGCCGGTAAGACTTAAAAAAACTTTGAATAGCTGAGGATTAAAGTAATTGGGTGAATTTACAGTGTCCGTTCCTTTCAATTGATTAACAGCTTGTGGAGTGATTGCCGATGCGGCAGGCGCAACGGCCCCATTGCCTTCAACATGATTTTCATCCAAAGAATCCATGACATCTCCTTTCCCTGAGAGTTGGCAAAAGTGTAATAACGCAGCAGGTTTGTATTTCAAAGATACCGTATATTAAAAACACCAAAAATGGTGATTAATTTCACTGCTTACTGAGCCGAGGTCGGCCCTTCAGCATCCGGTTTTTCCTGATCTTTGATTTCTTTGGGTTTCAGGTCTTTGAGCTTCTTCGGTTCGATGTAAAAATGGACATAGCCGCAGGCCGGACACGCTCTGGCCCGTGTCGGCACCATCGCCTCATGCAGTACCCAGAAACTTGAGTTGGCCGGCTTGAAATAGAGTTTGCCGGTCGCCTGCACACGCCCGTCCACCAGGATATTGTGCCCGCAGGCAACACATCGGCCCGCCGCTTGCTCGGCCTCCTTTTCGCCGGTGTTCTTTTCGATGATCGCGTCCAGCCCCTCCTGCGAAAATCGTGTCGCCCCGCCGATCTTGTAGAAAGACAGTGTGCCCTCTTTCATCCATCGGAAAATCGTGGGCTGGCTGACCCCAAGGTAATCGGCGGCTTCTTTGATCGTATACCACCGGTTCGGCGTGTCTTTGTCCTGAAATGTGTCGTTTTCAACCATTCAAAATCCCTCTCGCATGGCATCATTAACTATCATTTACTATTAAAAAGTATCACCACTTGTTCTTGCTGTCAACAATATTTCTAAAAAATAACAAAAAAGATATTCCTGATATGTTTCAAAAATAGCCGCTGAATATGACCGCCGCTGTCGGGCGTTATCGTCGTTTTCGGCCATTAATAACCTGAAAAGGCCATACTGTCCTTGATTCCGACCGGCGGCGACGCATTTGTTGGAAAAATCGCAATTTTTCCTTGATTAAGGCTTGAAAAGCGATTTAATATGTGTATAGTACTTTTTCTTAATTTTGCGGGTGTAGCTCAGCGGTAGAGCATCACGTTGCCAACGTGAATGTCGTGGGTTCGAATCTCATCACCCGCTCTTTCGGAGGGATAAAACTCGCTCCTGGACTGGCGAAAGCATAAACTCATGCGTTCGTTTTCGCCCCTTCAGGAGTTGCCATTATCCTTTTTTATAAGTATAAGGCAGTATTATTGATAATTTGACATAGCTTTTGCGAGATATCGGCTAAAAAGTCTGGCGTTGGTCGCAATAGTGTTTGGAAAGCTCGTTTTTTGGGTTTTTGGATGCTTGCGGTCGCGGATTTTGAGTTCGTCGGCCTTTTTTAATGCCAAAATTGGAATGAAACCGCGGATTTCGCGGATGAACACGGATTAAAACACTATTTTTGTATTTTTCTTCGTGTCCTTCGTGATCTTCGTGGTGATAAAAAACTCAGAGACCTCTGTGTCCTCTGTGGCAAAATTAACGCCCGTTTTAGGAGTTGAATCATGGCTGACAACGAAACCAAAACCGAAGAAACCAAAGACGAGATCCAAAATGTCGTCACCATCACCGACGCAGGCCCCTGCAAGAAGAAAATCGACATTGAGGTGCCCGCCGAGGCCATCCACAACAAACTGGACGCCAAGTACCAGGAACTCAAAAAAGACGCTGAAGTCCCCGGCTTCCGTAAGGGCCGTGCCCCGATCCGCCTGCTGGAAAAGCGGTTCGGCACCGACATCACCAAACAGGTCAAGCTGGAACTGCTGGTCGAAGCCAGCGAAGCAGCACTGAAAGACAACGAAATCGACTCACTGGGCGAGCCGGATATCGACCACGAAGCCGTGGAACTGCCGGAAGAAGGCCCCATGAAGATCGAATTTGAAGTCGAAGTTCGCCCCGAATTTGACCTGCCGAACCTGGAAGGCATCGACATCGAAAAGCCCAAGGTCGAAGTTTCCGACGACAAGGTCGATGAAGAAATCACCGCTCTGTGCAAACGTGCAGGCGTCTGGACACCGAAAGAAGACGCCGGCGCCGAAGTCGATGACCAGGTCATCGCCGACGTCGTCCTGGTCACCGAAGGCTCGGCCGACCACGACCAGCGTGAAAACACCGAAATCACCGTCCGTGAAACCGGTTTTGTCGCCGGCATCCCCGTCGAAGGACTGGACAAGCTGCTCAAGGGCGCCAAGCACGGCGATAAAAAGGAAACCACCGTCGAAATCAACGACACCTTCTGGAAAGAAGAACTTCGCGGCAAGAAAGTCGATGTGACGATTGAAGTCAAGGAAGTCAAGTCCATGGTTCCGGCTGAACTGAACGATGAATTGTTCGGCCGCCTGAATGTCGAAGACGAAGACGACCTCAAGGACCGCATCCGCGAGCAGATGAGCCAGCAGGCCGAACAGCAGGCACGCACCGCCATGAGTCAGCAGGTTCATGCCTATCTGCGTGACAAGATCGACTTTGACCTGCCCGCCGACCTCGTCGCCGGCCAGGCCGTCTCGATCCTGCAGCGTAACTACTCCAACATGCTGATGCAGGGCATGAGCAAAGAACAGGTTGACGAACAGATGGATATGCTCAAGGCCAGCAGCGACCAGCAGGCCGCCGAACAGATGAAGACCTTCTTCATCATGGACAAGCTCGCCGACAAGTTCGAGGTTGAAGTGACCGAAGAAGAAATCAACGGCCACATCGCCTACGCCGCCGCCATGCGTGGACGTCGTCCTGAAAAGATGCGGGAAGAGCTCGCTCGCGACGGCTCACTGGCCCAGTTCACCCTGCAGATCCGTGAAGAAAAGTGCATCGAAAAGATTCTGGAAAAAGCGACGATCAAGGAAGTCGATGCCGTTAGCGAAAAGCCGGCTGCCAAAAAGAAAACTACCAAGAAAAAGACAACCAAGAAGAAAACCACTAAAAAGAAGGCCGATGCCGCTGACGATGCAGGCGACGCCCCTAAGAAAACCGCTAAGAAAAAGACAACCAAGAAGAAAACCACCAAAAAGGAAGACTAGAGCATTTTAAGAAAGGATGTGGTTGCTTAGGCCGTCATGAGGACAAGTCCGGCAAGGCGAAAACCGCAGTCAATGCTATTCATTGGCGAGGATTTTCAACGCAGCCGGACGCCGCCGCAATAGGCATAAGCAACTACAGAATTTCTTGACATGCTCTGGCCCAACAGCGGTTTTCCAAACAAATACAAACAAAGGCCGGCGGCACCAACCGTCGGCTTTTTTTATGCCCATAGAAAAATACGGTTTGCTATACAGCAGCTAATCCTTGAAGTAGGCCTCCACCGAGCGACGGGTTTTTGCGATGGCGTTTTCGCTCTTTTTCATGGTTTCTGTGCCGTAGTCGTGAAAATGACGAACGATCGCCGGGCTGTCCTGTTCGATTCCTTTATCTTTGCTGTCAACGAGCCATTGGCTGAGATTTGCTGACAGTTCCCTTTGAACACGATCATACTCAGGATTGCCGATTAAATTAACCGTCTCATACGGATCATTTGTCAGGTCATACAGTTCCTCCGCAGCCATCGGCTTCAGCAGTTGTGCCTGAACGGGCGTCAGCAGATTTCTCTCACCCATGATATTCAGCAAATGATAAATCGGATGTGTTTTCCGGCGATAAGCCGTACTGGACGCATTCACCGAATCCGGTGTTTTGAAATTGCGAATATATTTGAAATTCCCGGTTCGCACCGCCCGGCTGCATGTATCAATATTGCCGAATCGGTCGGCGGCAGTATAAACATGCGTCCGTGGAATTGAATTTTCCCGCAGAAAGCAGCGTCCCTGCATCCAGTCGGGAATGGTGCCGCCGGCCATCCGCACAGTCTCCGCGACTAAATCCACAGAACTGAGCAATTGCGTACCAACGGTACCCGGCTGAAATTTATCCGGTCGGGCGATCTTTTCCGGGTAATAAATAACCATCGGAACATGCGTGCCACTGTCATACAGCCAATTCTTGCCGCGGATCATCGGCCGCCCATGATCCGACAGAAAGACAACAATTGTATTCTCAGAAAGCCCGTCCTCCTCCAGTTGTTTCAGAATACGCCCCACATGATTATCGGCAATTATCACCTCGCCAAGATAACCCGCCCAGTCCTTCCGCGTCACCGGGTGATCCGGGTAGTAAGGGGGAATTGTCATCTTGTCTTTGAGGACTCCTTTTCCGTTATTTGAAAAACCGCGATGGCTTTCGGAAAAATGAATCTGCCCGAAGAAAGGCTGATGGCTAATTAACTCTTTCCATGAGGACGTGTCCCACTTTTTCTGTTCTGTCTTGAACATCCAGTCATCCTTGCCGGTACCGGTACCGCAAATGTTTCGTATATTGCCGGTAAAGTAGCCGTTTTCGCGCATCATCTGCGGCAGAATCTTCACCGGCTCGGCAAGTTCCGGCATCAACTCGTCACTGTAACGCATGTGATGCGCTCCCAGCGTCGTCTGATAAACGCCGGTTGCCAACGCGGTGCGGCTGGGCGAACAGGCCGAACCGGTGGTAAACACCCGACTGAAGCGCATCCCCTGTTTCGCCAGGCGATCAATATTCGGCGTTTTGACCGCAGGGTTTCCATAGCACCCCACATCCACAGCAGACATATCTTCGGCGACAATCCAGAGGATATTGGGTTTAGATGTGTTTGCTGCCTGTGTGTTGACAGCATAGGTCGTCAGCGTAAGTGTAAGCAGAACCAAAAGAAATAATTTATGTTTGAACATTTTCCGGCTTCCGATTTTCCAAATTCAGCTTCTGTAAGTTTCAAATATGAACATTTCACCTTGGTAAATTTTTAGCTTATCATAACTCCATATCGAATCAATACATTTCTATCAGTGTTGTCGCAGCGATATTGATAATATCGCTTGACGGACAGAGGGGAAATTGGATATGATTTCCGAAAATGCTGAAAACTCACCCTTTTTAATTATTTTGGGCCAAAATGCGTTTTGGATTCTATTGCATTACAGAACCGTTGAAATCTGATAAATGAATTTAGAAGATCAAGGAAGTGAACGATGAACAGGAATGATAAAATTAAAAATATATTGACTGCTATCCTTTTATTATGCACAGCCTGTGTCTCTCAGAAAGCGACTGCAAATCCGGCGGGAGAATTTTCAACCGCGGGATTTTACAAAGTTTCCGATGCGGGCCGGCAGGTTTTGAATTTTAACGTCGGCTGGCGATTTCTAAAGGCCGATGCACCCGGTGCTGAAAAGGTCGATTTCGATGACAGCGGCTGGGCCGTGGTCAATATCCCGCACGGGCTGGAATTGCTGCCGGAAGAGGCCAGCGGTTCGGTCAACTACCAGGGGCCGGCCTGGTACCGCAAGCACTTCAAGATCAGCAGTGCATACCGCGGCAAGAAAATCTGTCTGCATTTTGAAGCCGTCATGGGCAAATCCAAAATCTGGGTCAACGGCAAACTGCTGGCCGAGCATTTCGGCGGCTTTTTACCGATTGTTGTCGATATCAGTGATGTCGCCAACTTTGACGGCCCGAATGTCGTCGCCGTCTATGCCGATAACAGTGACGACCCGCTGTACCCGCCAGGAAAACCCCAAAAGCATCTTGACTTTTCTTATTTCGGCGGCATTTACCGCGACGTCTGGTTCATCGTCAAAGACAAAGTGCATATCACCAATGCCAACACTGTTGACGTCGTTGCCGGCGGCGGCGTCTTTGTCCACTACGAGGATTTCAGCGAAGATAAAGTAACCGCCGTGGTTGATACGCATATCGCCAATGAAACCACTGCGACGGGCAGCTATACATTGGAAACCGTTCTCAAGAGAATGGACGGAACAACCGTCACAGCAGCCGCCAGCGATATCAAACTAACCGGCGGCGAGGCTCAAACCTCCCGGCAAAAGCTGACCGTCACAAACCCTGCCCTGTGGCATCCGGACAGCCCCACTCTGCATGAGCTGTACTCCTATGTTAAAAATGCCGACGGCAAAATCATTGATGGTCAAAAAATCCGCCTCGGCATCCGCAAGATCGAGTTTCGTGGCGCCGACGGCTTTTACCTCAACAGCAAGCCCTTTGGCGACAAGCTCATCGGCGGCAACCGGCACCAGGACTTTGCCTATGTCGGCAACGCCCTGCCCAACCAGACGCACTGGCGTGATGTCAAAAAACTCCGTGACGCCGGTCTTCGCATTATTCGCAGCGCTCACTACCCGCAAGACCCGGCGTTCATGAATGCCTGTGACGAATTGGGAATGTTTATCATCGTCGCCACCCCCGGCTGGCAGCACTGGCGAAAAGAGCCGATCTTTGCACAGCGGATTTATTCGGATATTCGCAACATGGTCCGCCGCGATCGCAATCACCCGTCGGTGATTATGTGGGAGCCGATTCTGAACGAAACCAGCTACCCGGTATCGTTTGCCAAAACCGCCTACGAGACAGTTCACGAAGAATATCCTTACCAAGGCTGTTTCGCCGCGTGCGATTCGCATCACGCGGGCAACGAGTTTTTCGATGTGCTGTATTCGCATCCGTTCACCAGCCAGTTTTATCAAAAGGTGATTGAAAACACGCCGGAGAATGAAGAAAAACTCCGAATCAAATACGACGAAAAGCACCAGCAGTGCATCTTCACGCGGGAATGGGGCGACTGCGTCGATGACTGGTCGTCGCATAACTCGCCCAGCCGGGTCGCCGCCGCCTGGGGCGAAGCGGCCCAGCTCGTTCAAGTCAAGCACTACGCAAAACCGGACTATGTCTATACCTGCTGGGATGCGCTCTATAAAACGCCCACCCAACACGTCGGAGGAACGCTGTGGCACCCGTTCGACCATCAGAGAGGTTATCACCCGGACCCATTCTGGGGCGGTATCATGGACGCGTTCCGTCAGCCGAAATATTCGTATTACATGTTCCAGAGCCAGCGCAACCCGGCGATTCAATTGCCCCTCGCCGACAGCGGCCCGATGATTTATATCGCCCACGAAATGACGCCGTTCTCCGGCGACGATGTCTGGGTATTCAGCAACTGCGATCAGGTTCGCCTATCTGTCTTTGGCGAAGTCATCGGCACCAAATCAGCCAAAAATGAAACTCTCGGCATACCGCATCCGCCGGTTGTCTTTAAAGATATTTTTCGATTCATCAAAGTCAAAGCCCTGCACCGCGGCCGAAAATGGCAGCAGGCAAATATTCTCGCCGAAGGCCTGATCGACGGCAAAGTCGTCGTCAGCAGCAAGCGGATGCCCGCCAAACGAAGAACGAAGATTCTCCTCAAGGCCGACCTGCAGGGCCGCAGTCTCATTGCGGACGGTTCGGACTTTGTACCGATAGTCGCCTATATGGCCGACAACGAAGGCAATATCAAACGCCTCAGCGAAGACGAGATTCGTTTCCGCGTGGAAGGCCCGGGCCAAATCATCGGAGACGAAATAACCGGCGCCAACCCACGCAAACTCGAATGGGGCCGGGCGGTTGCTTTGGTTCGAGCCGGCGTCAAACCGGGCAAGATCAAAGTCATCGCCGAAGAACTGTTCGGCGGCGTCAACATGCCCGCCAGTGCGGAACTGGAGATCGAAAGCGTACTGCCCGAACACGATTTATTGTATTCGGAACTGCCGCAGGCCGCCGCTGACCAGACATCCGCAACGCAAACCGGCGAAAAACAGACAGCGGACCAGTTGCAGCGTCAGCTTGAAAAAGCCCTCAAAGAACTGAACGAATTGAAACTCAAAGAAGTCGAACGTCAGCAGGAACTGTTCGAGGGCACCAAAAAATAATCCCACAGATCATTGTTGACAATTGAAATCGCGTGACGGCTCTTTTTCCATCCGGCCAAAGAGCCGTCACAATCAAAATCTGCACAGCAACACCATCTGCAAAACCTGGCTCAGTAAAAAACTCCACATTTCTCATCCCCGGCTCGATCCGACATCCAGAGGACAACATTTCACATTATAACCTCAGTTAATATAAACACTTAAAGTGATTTAGCCTCGCCGTTCATAATCTTAAGGGTACTGATTCGGAAAATTTCTACTAAAAAATGTCAATTTCCTGAAAGAAAAGTACTTTCCTCGCGTCTATTTATGAAGTGAAATCACTTACGGCGGCGTTTTTGTAAGCCCGTTTCTGAAAATAGTATGCCTTGAATTCGGAGATATGTATGAACACTCAATCTGCAAGTAAAAGATTTGTAATAACGTTGTTTGTAAGCAGTGTTTTGATGATAGGTTTATCGGCATCAGCCGCGGACAAGAAAACCGCTTCCGGCCAGGGGCAAATCGACCGCTCAAAACCTTCTCGGACCGAAGTCATCACACCGATCAGGAATGAGACATTTAACCGCAACGGCACAACCCGTCAGCGCAAACAGGGCGGCAATCCGCGCCAGGTCGCCGGCTATCTGGCCTTTGACGGCTCGATGGACGGCAACCGCCAGGTGGATCCGCAAATCGCTGTCGGCGGCGGCTATGTGCTGCACGGCACAAACAGCGGCATTATCATTTATGATAAGCAGGGTAACTTCGTTCAGGGGGTTCGCCAGTCCGGCTTTAACGGCGGAATCGATCCCAAAATGTTTTATGACCCGCACAACGGAATCTTCGGATTTGATCTGTGGAATCCTTGGGACAAAGAGAAAAAAAAGCCCGTCAACATCTCCGTATCTGAAACGAGCGATCCCAAAGGCGCCTGGAATACCTATCCCGTCCCCGCTCCGGACGGCAGAGACGGCGGCGGTATCGGCTACAGTAAAAAGTGGATCGGCTACACGTTCCCCGGCGGCAGGGAACAAACCTTTATTCTGAAAACCGCCGAAGCCAAAGCCGGCAAGCCCGCGACCGTGTATCACTTTCTCGGCAACTTAGGTCAGGCCGCGGCCACCCAGGACGACATCGAAGACCTTTACTTTTTCAAGATTGCCCGGTCAAATTTCGTAATTACCCGCGTCACCGACAGCGGTGACGGTACACCGAAGATTGTCCAGGTGGCTTCAAAGCCCCACGGCCTCAAATATATCGGATGGCCGCCTCAATCGCCCCAAAAAGGCACCTCCCAAAAAACCGCTTCCGGCGACCGTAACCCAAAGAACCTGGTGCTCCAGAACGGACATCTCTGGTTTTCTCAGGCTGTCAACTGCAATGGGCGTTCCGCCGTGCAGTGGCATCAGCTTAAACTGGACGGCTCCATCGTACAGACCGGTCTGATCAGCAGTCCCACCAGCAGCTATATCCAGACCACGATTGCTGTTAACAAGAAAAATGACGTCCTCGTCGGCTTCCAGGAAACCAGTCCCGAAATGTTTATCAGCCCGCGACTGGCATTTCGTCTGGCCGATGACCCACTGGGCGAACTGCGTCCGATTGTAAATCTCGGTGAAGGACAGGGAGCAACCGACGGCGTGGCATGGGGCGATTACAGCGGAAGCGTGGTTGACGGCGACAACTTCCTGGATCTCTGGACCATACAAAGCATCACAGACAAAGGCGGCAAAGGCGACACGATCATTGTGAAAGTCCCGTTCAAACCATAGCCGCGGTGACCCTTATCTATGAATTGAAAGTTCAGCAGGATGAATTACTATAAGTTCTTCAGAAGCACCCATAAATGGCTGGGGATTATGGGGGCAATTGTCTTTTTGAATCTCTCGGTAACGGGCCTGCTCCTGCTGAAAAAAAAGAACTTCACCTGGATTCAGCCGGAAACAAAACAAGGTACGCAGGGAACCGTGGATGAGTTCATAACGAACCAGCAGCTCTTTGAAACGGTTTTTTCACAAAACCATCAGGACTTTCAAACTCTGGATGATATCGACCGGGTTGATTTCCGGCCGGATAAGCGTGTCTTTAAAGTACGTTCTAAAAAGAACTATGCTGAAATTCAGGTCGATGCCGTCACCGGCGATGTCCTCAGCGTAGCCCGGCGCAACAGCGACCTCATCGAATCCCTGCACGACGGCTCTTTTTTGGGCGGTCCTGCGTATCGATGGATGATGCCAATGGCAGCCGTAACAATGATTTACCTGACACTGACAGGCCTCTACCTGTGGCTCGCCCCAAACATCAAACGACGCTTAAAACAAACGTAGGCGGGTCAATATACAACAATAATTTCCGTGGGCTTAGATGTATTATGCGAAATATCTTCTCATCGGTTGCCGTTGGTTTATGTTTTATTTTCTTGCCGGTATCCGTCGCCGAGCCAATCGACCTGGGAACGCTTTTGGAAGACATGATTGACCGGACTCATATAGCAGAGTTTCCCAACCCCGAATTCCAATGCAAGCAGTGCAGCAGTTATAACAGAGCCTCCATCGCCCCCGATAAACCCGGCTGGTTTGCCAATGCCGATTCGTCGTTTTTTGAAGGATACGAAGATATCGACGGCCGGCGTGAATGGATTATGATGAATGTTGACGGCCCCGGAGCAATCGTTCGATGGTGGCTGACACAGCAGAAATTTGATGGAACCATTCGGATTTACCTCGACGGCTCCAACAAATCCGTTTACGCCGCCACGGCGGACAAGATCGTCGGCGGAACTGTCGTCACCGGCCCTCCTTTAAGCAATGTCGTCGGCTGGAACGGGCGAAATCTCTACCTGCCGATTCCCTTCAAAAAACACTGCAAAATTACCTATGACGGGCCAAACCAGCAAAAAACAGGCCAATTCCCCGACAGCCTTTACTACAACATCAACTATATCAAGTATCCCGACGGAACAGATGTCAAAACAACTACGCTGGATGACCTCAAAGTCCATGCCGCTCTGCTTGAGCAGGTTCAGCGTAAACTTGTAAAGCCCGAAGAAAATAAACTCACAGCCGCACGCAAAGCCCCCGGCAAAACAGCCATCCTTGGCCGCGATGAAAGTTTGACATGTGACCTCAGCGGCAGCGGTGCGATAAGCGACCTGAAAGTGAAAATTGACGCTGACAATCTCCAGCAGGCCATGCGTTCAGTGGTTATCAGCATCCGTTTCGACGGCAAAGAGCGAGTACTGGCCCCCATCGGCGGTTTCTTCGGCTGCGGTCCGGGCCTGAATCCATATAAAGGGTGGTGGCGGCAGGTTCAAAGTGACGGTTGGATGCGGTGCTTCTGGCCCATGCCCTTCAAACAAAGTGCCTCTGTCAAAATCATCAACTACGGCGGCAGTAACGTGACCGTCAAAATCGGTGATATCGGTATCTCTGACTGGCAATGGACCGACCGGACAATGTATTTTCACAGTAGTTGGCGCAGCGAAAATCACATCAGCACTGAAAACCCAATCGACTGGAACTTTTTAACCGTCAACGGCAAGGGCATTTATGCAGGCGATACGCTGACACTGTTCAACAACGCCCTGCTGCCGCACCCATCGGGAACCGGTACATGGTGGGGTGAAGGCGACGAAAAAATATTTGTGGATAATGAACCATTCCCATCATGCTTTGGCACCGGCACAGAAGACTACTACGGCTACGCCTGGGGAGTCGGCGGAACATTCCAGGCCCCCTTCCATGCGATGCCGCAGGGCAAAGCCAATGGCAACTACACCAAGCCCGGCCGCACAACCAACACCAGAGTCCGCACGCTGGACAAAATCCCGTTCAAAAACCGCCTGCAGTTTGATATGGAATTGCTCCACTGGCAAAAAACGGCAAAAGTCGATTATGCAGTTACAACCTATTGGTACGCATTCGACGGCGCCGCCGACAACGGAGAGTTGACGCCTGAAGAAGTACGCATCAAGGTAAACGGTCTGTTAACTGAAAACAGAAACACAGACGTTAAGCAGAATCATAGCAAAGAGGAAAAATAGCTAATGGGCACTGACATCACACGCTGCTATCAGTATGTGTCTTGACGCAGGATAGCAATGAGAATTTGCGACCCTTTTTCGGCGGGACTGTCTTCGTCAATCCACTGGCCGCCCGGCCCGCCGCCCCAGGCATACACCGGACACCGAAACTCACTGTGAAAACTGTCCCCCAGATAATCGGCGACTCTTTGGGCACGCAGCGACGACAAAATCCACTGGTCCTTGCCCGCTTTCGCATCGTCCGCCAGCCCTAATACATACAGCATCGTATCGCCGGAACGCGTCTGCTGCTGTAAATCCGAAGCAAATCGATCCAGAAAATTCCTGGCCGATTTGTTCAGCGTCGCTTGCCTGTTCGCGAACCGAATCCGCGTCACATCAAAATCCATCTTCTTACACGTAATCTGCGACGGCATTGTCCGGGTTTTCTGTGCGACTTTATTATACAGCCGCCGAATACGCTCCTCCTCAGCATCCAGTGTCCGCACATTTGTATCCGGATCTGCTTCGTCAACATTGTACTTAACCTGACTTTGATCTAATTGCGGCGACATCGGCTTGCCGCTCAACATCCCCAGCCCATAAGTATTGATATGATTGATAAATGAATCCCGGCTGCTGTTTAACAACTCCGGGTCCTGCATATCCGCCATGCTCAGCAGCATCACGAAAAACGTCAGCAGCAGTGTCACCATATCGGAAAACGTCACGATATACGCCGGAGCACCCGGCATCCCCGGGTCTTCTTTTCGTTTCGCGCGTCTAATGATACACTCTCCGTTCCAGAAGAACGATTTCCAGCATCCGGTCCGCTTCCGGCATTACCCCGTTATGAACGGTCCCCGAAGCCGAAATACTGAATAGCTGCCGGTCCATCCCCTGCTTCGTCGTCAGATAGTCCACAATCGCCCACGCCCGTTTCAGTCCCAGATCACCGGCATCCGTCGCCGCCTGCGGGCCGCTTTCCGTAATGACGATACGATTGGACAACGTCTTAAAGTAATCAGCCATCGTCTTAAGATGTCGCCGGCCCGAGATGGAAAACCGGGCTGTCTCCCCTAAAAAAATATCATCCGAAGCCATCAAAAAGATTTTCTGGTCACGAAACTTCTCCGGCTCGGTTTGTTTTTTAAGCTCATCCTCATTGCCTTCCTCTTTTGTCGGCTGCTCGCTGCCCTTCTGTTTATCCTGCATGTCCCGCGGCTCTTGTATTACCATCACCGACTCATTACTGCTCTTACTCTCAGAAAACGAAAGTTCCTGGGCAAAACTTTCAGCCATTTGGCGGTATTTGGCGTCCTCCTTGTCACTAAACGACGAAAAACTCAGCAGCAGCACGAAGAATGTCAGCAGCAGCGTCATACAGTCACTGAACGTCACCATCCATTCCGGTGCACCTTCCGGAATTTCTTCTTCAACTGGTTTGGGCTCGCGTGCCATTTAGATCATTGCCTTGACTTCTTTGCGGCTGCCGTGCGAGACAAACGCGTGCATCCGCTCACGCACCACCGTCGGATTTTCGCCTTGGGCAATCGCGCAAATGCCTTCAGTAATCATTTCCATCACAATCGTCTCAGCCTTGGAATAGATACCGAGCTTACCCGCCAGCGGAATGAAGATCAGATTCGACGCAAACGCCCCGTAAAACGTCGTCACCAGGGCTGTCGCCATCCCCACGCCCAGCCCGCTGGGATCAGACAGATTCGACAACATCTGAATAAGCCCGATCAGCGTCCCGATCATCCCAAAAGCCGGTGCCGCTGCTCCCATATATTCAAGAATTTTTTTACCCGTACTATGTCGTTCCTGGAGATATTGAATTTCCAGCGACAAATGATCCCGCACACTCTCGTCGTCCTGACCGTCCACCAGCATCTGTAAACCTTTGACAAAAAACGGGTTATCCAGCTTGCGGATTTCCTGTTCCAGTGCCAGTGCCCCGTCACGCCGGTTAATCGCGGCAAAGTTCACCATCGTCTGAATCAAATCACCCTGCGACGGTATCTTGGCAAAAACGGTTTTCTTGATAATCGAAAAGATGCTCAAAAACTGTGCCAATGAAAAGTGAATCAGCGTCGCGCACAGCATGCCGCCAATGGTAATCGCCAGCGACGGAATATTTAAAAACATCTTGGCGCCGGTGCCGACCATAATCGAGCCGACAATCACCGCCAGTCCTAACAGGACTCCGAGAATGGTTGCAATATCCATGAGACTATTTACTTTCGATTGTGTGTTTGAGCCGCTGGCAGATGATCGCCGACACCGCCGGTTCGGTATCAGCAATCGAAGCCAGCACATTGGCTTTTGTTCGTTCCGTCATGTAATAGAGAATCTTGACCGCATCGTCAAACCCGTTGCCCTGCCGCTGTGTCTGGATCATATTGCTGATGATCTTGCCGGCAGCATCCGAATCCATCTTATCATACGTCGCCGCCATGAGCTGGAGGTTTTCCTGTTCGATCTTTTCAATCTCTACCTTGCTCTTGAGCAGGCTATCCTGTTCGGTCTTCAGCGTCGAAACCGCCGACGCCAGTTCCACCCGCAGACTGCTCATCTCCTCGATATCTTTCCGCAGTGCGTCCTGAGCCATCTTCAGCCGCTGTTCGCGCAGATCCAGTTCCTTGAGCCGGACATTATAGTCCTCGATCTTTTCACGCACTTCATACACCAGCGACTTAAGCTGTTTTTCCGTCATTGACCGAACGGCTCCGCCCACCTTAAACGTATCATTTCCGTCGGTGTTCGCCTGCATCTCTTTCAATGCGGCGTCCGCATTGCGGGCGGCAATCACCGCCGGATCATCGGCCGGCGCCTGCGGTACGGGCTTGCTGAACCAGGCAAACGAAAACATGCCCGCAAATCCAAACACACCCGCCCCAATCGTTATAAACAGCATTTTCTTTTTCATCTGTCAAGCTCTCCTGACTGTATCCTCTATCTTAAAAATCTCATAGTCATCCCAAGCGCCGCTCGTCATTCCGACCATTTTCACTGTCATTCCGAGCGAAGCCGAGGAATCTATTTAAACAGCTATCGCCGAAGGCGATTCCTTAATTTTGCACTTTGATTCTTGATCTTTGATCTTTCAAATTTGCAAACCGATACGTCGTTATCTCATCGGCCGCGGCCTGCAATTGCTTATTCTGTTCGGCGATAAATTCCTGTTCCGCTTTGTCTCGCAGCTTGCTAAGCCCTTCGACCAGCTTTTTCAACTCAATCACTTCGGCTCTTTTTTCTTCACATTGCTGTCCCAGCAGTGCCAAATTAGTTTCAAGCTGCTTAATCACCGCGTCATCTGCACTGGCACGTGCCATCACAAAGGGCTGTTTTTCCAGCCGCGTTTTGGGCTGCTCATTGGCTAAATCCGCCATCAACTCCGACAACGCTTGCCGGCAGCGAATCAATTCGGCCTCTGTCCGATCTCGCTGAACAGTCAATTCCGCCAATTCGGCACGTTTTAACTGTTCCTGCTTTTCCCGAACATCCAGAACACTTTGTAATCGCCATTGAAATCGCATCACTAATACTTATTAACTTTTTTTCTTTTCACACCAAATATGAAATTGTCATCCAGTGCGTTGCTTTGTCATCCTGGCCACCCAATTTGTCATCCCGAGCGAAGCCGCCTGGGAACGCGGGCGTCTCGCCCGCATATCAAACAGCTATCGCCAAAGGCGATTCCTTATTCTTTTATCCCGTAGCCGCCTCAGCATTCATCAACTGCTGCCACATTTCATGAATCGCCGTCAACTGCCCAACAGTGTCATTAAACCCGGTTCGCTGTCGAACACCCTGAATCAAAAACGCCCGAATCTGATCCATCAGCGCCACCGCCGTGTCAATTCGCCGGTTACTGCCCGGTGAAAACGCGCCAATATTAATTAAATCTTCCGCGTCCAGATACGTCGCGTAAATTTCCTTAAGCCGCATCGCGGCCTCTTTATGTGCCTCGCTCGTCACCACCGGCATCAACCGGCTGATACTGGCCAGAACATCCACCGCCGGAAAATGCCCTCGGTCAGCAAGCTTACGGCTCAGCACGATATGTCCGTCCAGCAGGCTGCGGGCACTGTCGGCCACCGGGTCAGCGCTCAGGTCATCGTTTTCCACCAGCACCGTCAGCATCCCGGTAATACTGCCCCGCTCCGAACAGCCTAACCGCTCAACCAGTCGCGGCATCAACGCAAAAACGCTCGGGCAATACCCCTTGGCCGCGGGCGGTTCACCGGCCGCAAGTCCAATTTCACGCTGAGCCTGGGCAAATCGCGTAAACGAATCCATCATAAACAGAACATTCTTGCCTTTATCCCGAAAATACTCGGCAATCGCCACCGCCACAAACGCCGCCTTGACCCGCTGAATCGGCGGCGAATCCGAGGCGGACACGATCACGACACTTTTAGCCAGACCTTCCGGTCCCAGGTCGCCTTCGAGGAATTCCCGTACTTCGCGCCCACGTTCGCCGATCAGGGCCACCACATTCACATCGGCATCACTCGAATTGGCAATATCGCCTAATAAAACACTTTTGCCCACGCCGCTACCCGCAAAGATCCCCACACGCTGGCCGTGGCCGCAGGTCAAAAGACCATCAATCGACCGAATCCCCAGCGACAGCGGTCGTGTAATTTTTCCACGGGTCATCGCCGGTGGACTGGCGGAATCCAACGATTGCTTTTCATCGCCAACCAGCGGCCCCTTGCCGTCAATCGGCTCACCTAAACCGTTCAGTACCCGCCCCAGCACATCTTCACTCAGGTGAATATGCCGCGGCGTGCTTCGTGCCGTCACCGTGTCGCCGGGCGAAATACCTTCAATGTGCTCCAGCGGCAGCAGCACCAGTCGCCCGTCCTGAAAACCAACCACCTCAGCCAGTACGCTTTTGCCGTTGCGAATATTGATCCGGCACAGTTCACCTAATCCCACCTTGGGACCGCTGGACTCAATCGTCATACCCGAAACCCGCACCACAAACCCCTGATAACTCAACAGGTTCACATCCCGCAAAGCGGCGTGGAATCGGTTAAAGTCTATCACCGAGTTGCGGCGTGCAGCCGGTTTATTGTGAAGTTCCGTAATCATTGTATCGAGTCCGTTTTTTCAAGTGCCTTGCCGATGCGTTCAAGGTGCTCATCAATCAGTGATTTCACCACACCCCGGGCACTTTCCAGTACACATTCACCCCGCCCGATTTCCGGGTCAGCCAACAATTCAGCACCCGCCGGATTAACACCACCGCCCTGCTGTAGCTGACGGTAATCAGTCAAATCCTGCGGATTCAGCCGAATCACAATATCGTCGGCATCCGGCGCGTTTTTCAGCGTCTCAGCAACAATCGCCTCGATCGCATAATCACCCTCGCTGATATTCCGCATCAGTACCTTGCGGGCGATTTCCGTCGAAAGCCGCGCGATCGACTCACTGTGTGCGGCAAATAGTTCATCATAAAAATCATTCAGCCGCCCTGCCGCCGCTTCCAGCGTTTGGCAAAGTCCCTGATACCGCTGAATCTGCGCGGCTAATTCCGCCTGCATAGCAGCCGAATTGTCGGCAGCACTCATGTCGCTGTCCGCGATAAGCCTTGCCGACTGAATCGGCCTTTCAAGCTGGACGGTGAGCATCGCCGACATCTCTATTATTCCTCAACAAAGGCTAATTCGCCTTTTTCATTCACACCTCGCAAGACCTCAACGATCGCCTCGCGAGCCTCTTCGATCTCCGCCTTCTTCGGCGACGACATTAATGCGGTTTCCTCATCAATCGTCTCGGCCGCACGCTCGGAGATATTGGAGCGGATTTTTTGAACAATGGCATCATCGGCCTCGATCAGCCCTAATGCCAGCTTCTGCGTATCCACTTCCCGCAAAGCCTGCTGCAGCGAGCGGTCTTCAATTTCAACCAGATCTTCCCACAACACCATGAGTTGCGAAATCTGTTCACCCGCCTCGCTGTCCTGATCACTGATACTTTTCATAAGGCCGTCACGCACCTCTTTGGCAAGGTTTCGCAGCATCACCGCCACTTTCCGCAATGACTGACTTTGCCCGGTCGGGTCGGCCGCACTGCCTCCGCCGCCCCCGCCGCCGGATGAGGTCATCGCCTCCAACTGTCCGCACACCAACTGGGCGATCCGCAACTGAGCCTCATCGGAAACCGCTTCACTGCCGGTTAGCCGCGTCACCACACTAATGCGAACACCTTCATCCAAAAGCCCTAAGACCTCAGAACTTTTGCGTGCGTCCAGTTCCGACAATACCACAGCAATCGCCTGCGGATGTTCTTTTTCCAAAATCACCGCCAGCGTTTTCGCTTCCGCCGAACGAATCGGGATAAACGGATCACGTTTCTGCAGCAAATCATCGATCTGCGTCTGAATCCGGTCGGCGTTTTCCTGCCCGATGGTACTGGTCAGCATCGTGCTCAAAAAACCTTTTAACTCAAAGCCCTCTTTCTTTTCCACGGTCAGCGATTCACAAAACTGCCGGGCCACCTCGGCACTTTGGGCCGGGCTGGTATGCCCGGAAGCGTCCAGGTAAGCGACTTCAACCGCCAACTCCTGTACGGTTTCCGCATCCATCCCTTTGAGAAACTCGGCTGCCGTTGCCGCATCAAGACTCATCAGCAGCATCGCTGCTTTTTGTTTACCGCTCAACACCACCGTTTAGTTCCCCTTATCCTGAAGCCAGTTGGCAAAAAGCTGCTTGGCCTGTTCCGGATTATTTTGCAGGCTGTTGGCAATCTGCCGGCGAAGCATCAGTTGCTCGGCCTCGCCGCCACCCGCCATCAAGCCGCCGGCTGAACTGCCGGCGACCCCCGCCAGGGCCTGCAGGTCAATCGCAGCAGTTTCGCCGCCTTTATTTTTGGCGCCGCGGAATATTTTCAAAACAACCAACGCACAAATCGCCATAATTCCCAGTGACGCCTGGCGGGCGATCTGAACAAAGTCCAGCCCGCCTGCTTCTTCGGTCGGCAGCAGTTCCGTCGAACGTTGAAACTTGACATTGGCAACCTTCAGGCCATCTTCGGCCAGCTTCGGCCCGATTGCCCGTTTAATAATCTCTTCAAGTTCAGCGACTTCCATAAGCGGCCCTGCCGCTGCGGCGGCTTCGGCCTTGGCCTTTTCCTCATCCGAATCATCCAGCGGAATATACTCCGGCGGCGACAAATCAACAAATGCCGCAACCGTCACGGTTTTAATCTCACCGGCCAGTTCCATCGTCTGCTCAACAGTCTTTGGAACCGCATATTCGGTCACAATGATATTTTCCTTCTTTTCGCTCTTGGGACCGGTCGAACCGGCAGTCCCCGCCTCTTTATCCGAACTGGTGGTAATTTCTTCTTTGGTGGTTATGTTGCTTTTTTCATAGATTTCCTTGGCGACATTACTGCTGGTCATGTCGATATCGGCACTGACGCGAACCATCGCCCGACCCGGCCCCAGCACCGCTACCAGCATTTCTTCGACTTTATCGGCCAGCCCCTGCTCGACCCGTTCGCGATAGTCGGCCACCGTTTCAGCGCCGCCGGCCATCATCTGGTCGGATTTGCTCGACAGCAACCGCCCCTGGCTGTCCACCACCGTCACATTCTTAGACTCCAGCCCTTCAACACTACCGGTCACGATATGCGTAATCGCCGCGATGTTCAGCGGGCTGAGTTTATACCCCGGCTTGAGCCGCAGAACGACCGAAGCGCTGGTCTGTGCTTTCTGTGAATTAAACAGCGTCCCTTCCGGACTGACAATGTGAATGCGAGCGTGCGTAACGCCTTCGATCATCTGAATACTTTTAGCCAACTCATCCTGTAACGCCCGCTTAAGATTGACATTCTGAACAAAAGGACTGACGCCAACCTTTTCATCATCAAAAATGCCGTAGCCCTTCTGACTGGTACCGGGAAGCCCCTCTTTCGCCATATCCAGACGAAGTTGTGTCACCTGCTCTTTCGGCACATAAATCGTCGTACCGGCATTATTCAGTTTATAAGGAATATTGCGTTCGTTGATTTTGTCCGTAATCTTTCCGGCCTCTTCAACATCCAGCCCTGAATACAGCACCTTCATATCCGGCATCTGTGCCCAGTAGGCAATCCCACCGCCTACCAACACAATCGCCAGTACCGCCGCCGCCAGCAGTCCACGCTGGACAACACCAAGATTTTGCCAGATGGCCCCGATTTTCTGAGTAAAATTCATCGTATCCTTCCGTCGCTAAAAACAGGGTTCGCAGGAAATAAGGTTCGCATCACACTAAATCGGCATGTTCATGGTTTCTTTGTACGCCTCAACCAGCTTGTTCCGCACGCCGACCAGCAGCTTAAAACTCATATCCGCCTTGGCCACCTGCGAAACCATCGAAGTAACGTCTTCGTTCTTGCCGCTCAGCAAATCCTTGATCGACACATCCGACGCCTGCTGCAGTTCGTCCACCTTACCGATCTGCTGCTTAGCGGCATCGACAGTGTCGGCAAAGGCCGAGCCTTGTTGCTGAGGCTTGTTCGCCGCGGCATTACCGCCGTTGACATTACTGTTCGGCAAAATCGAATTGACATTGGGATTAAACTGGATCATGTGTATTTACCTCACTTCAAAAGTTCGAGTGTTGTTTCCACCATCTGCTGATAGCGTTTTAAAACCGCGGCATTCGCCTTATACGACCGCACTGCCGCGTTGAGATTCATCATTTCAATCGGAACATTAACATTCGGCATGGAGACATAACCCTGTGCATCCGCGTTGGGATGGCCGGGCTTGAGAATCTGCTGAAAATCGCTCATATCAGGTTTGACATCTTCAAATGTCACCCCGCCGTTGGCGTCAGCCTTCAAAACTGATTCCACCCGGCGATACGGCTGTCCCGATCCGTCATCGGTGGACTGTGCATTTGCCACATTCGACGAGATCAGTTGCATGTTTTTGTTTTGTGCCCGCAGCCCCGAAATCGAGATATCCACGGTGCCAAAATTTGAATCCACTTTCATAGCATCCTTGCCTTATGATTCATGAAGCCGCAACCAGCGGCTCGAAATTACTTAATATTCATCGCCTGCTCGATTTGAGCGTACTTTTTCTGAAGCACTCGAATATAAGTTTTGTGCCGCAGCGTATTTTTGACCATCTGGCCGATTTCCACTTCCATACTCACATCATTGCCGTTGGGCTTGACCGCTGTATTTTCAGGCTGATACAGCAGTTCATTCAAGTCCCCGCCGGCAACACCGTCTCCCTCGCCCAAAGCCTTATCCAGAAAGTCCTTAAAATTCACATCCACCCGGCGATAGCCCGGCGTGTCCAGATTCGCGATATTGCCGGCAATAGCTTTCTGCCGAAGCCCCTCGGCCTTAATACCCGCCTCTATCACGTTAAAAATGTCGTTATTATCAATTTTTGTCATTTTTTCGCATCCATGCTTAGTGTTCAGACAATGATCTTCACATACAACAAAGCAATTATTATGCCAAACAGCCCGTTTTTCCGTTTTCAAGCTGACAGAGGCGTTTTTTGCGCAATATCACCATCTGCACTCAAAATGTATCAAGACAAGTCCTTCTATGCTGTCAGAAATCTGTACACCTGATTTTACCCGGCGCCCAAAGTGATGCAGGTTACCAAAAAATGTGATTTTGAACGCTTAATCCTGCTTTCTCACCTGATGATGAAGCTCGTATCGCCCACAAAATCAGGAAATTATTTCCAACCCACAGGAACATTTTACCTGCACAGCTCTAATTTAACTTCTATCCTTAGCCGGCATTGCTTTCCCAAAAATACCATAACCTGTTTACAAAAAGACACTTAAAGCCGATCCAATCCTCCTTGGTGTCAAAACTGGTATAGATTTTGCAAATTAAATGGGCATGAATACGAATATGAAAATGAATCTCTGTAATCTGCTGGCACCGCCGACAGGTGAAATGAACGTGGAAAACGGCCCAAATGCCTTGTTAAACGGCGTTAAGGGGGCTAAAAAAGGCGATTTTGACGCGATTGTGCAACAACTTCGTGCTGACAACGACACCCCCAAAAACACAAATTCACCAGGCGAGGACAAGTTAAGCCTCGAAAACGTCTTAGACTCTGAAATCTCATCGAAACTGGCTCAACTACTTTCCGGCAAAGAAGTTAAGGCGCAAAACATCGGGCAGGCAAATAGCGATATCACGCTTTCTGAAATCGCAGCCATGATTCAGGCAAACCCGGAAAAGCTTGCCAACCTTGAAGACTTTTCCCTTACCAACGGCCAATTATCCCCTGAACATCTTGAAAGAATCGCCGAAATCAAAGATTTTCTGGCCTCGCTTCAAACGTCCTCAGAAGGAATAAGCGGAAATACACCTGCGGTAAGTTCAGGTGAAACAATGGCTCAAGCAATCGACACCGCCACACAAGTCCCGGCTGACATCGCAATAGCTGCTGCAACAGAAAACACTGTTGCGGGTGAAAATGCAGAATTAATCCAGCAAGCCAACTCTGAGCTTCCTCAAATCACTGCCACAAACGAAACCAGCCAAACTGTCGTCGCCAATGTACCGCAACAAATGCAAGCAGTCCAGCCGCAAGGCATGGAAGTCACTGAAACCACGAAAACACCTTTTTCAGATTTGAATAAGGTCACTGTTCAACCCCAAGAAGCAGATTCACAACAGCAAAACCTGACGAATCAGCAAACTTCACCTGCGAAAACAGATGCACTGACAGCCGCGGTCCAGGAAAGCTTTAATGAGGGTGAAACCATCGACAAACAATCCACCCTGCCGCAGGTAGCCCCGTCACCGGAGCAAATCCTGGCTAAAGAAGCTGAAAATCGCCAAAATCCTCTCACCGCAAAAGGTTTTAAGGCGGAAATGGAGGCGACCGAGTCAATTTCCGAAAATCAGCCTGGCTCAGGCGGCCCCGAAGCCGTTGAAACAGGCCCGCAAACCCCTGCGTTTGCCAAGCCGACAATCGGTTCCGTATCAAATGCCGATATCGCCCGGCAGGTACAGGAAACCATCAGCACGTCTTATCGACCGAGCACTCAGCAGGTCGTCATTCGCCTCGACCCGCCGGAACTGGGCAAAGTCACAATGCGATTTATCGAAAAGCCGGATGGCATCACAGGCATCCTGCAAGTTGACCAGGCCCAAACCCGCCAGGAAATCGAGCGCGCACTTCCGGAGATCATCCAGAATCTGCAAAATTCATCGGTGCAAATCAAGAAAGTCGATGTGGTCGCGACACATCATCAAAACGACGACCCGAATCGCAGCGAGTCTGGATTTGCGGGACAGGACAGTGAATTCCAGCAGCAAAACGCCCCGCAAGGACCGGGAAACCAAGGCAGCTTCCATGAATCAACCGGCGGATTTGAAAACCCCGGCCAACCAAATCAGCCGGACATGCTGGTAAGTGAAAAATCCATCAACATGCTGATCTGACCCGGTGCTGCGAAAGGGTAATACTACCGATCTTACATGTTCGTCAACATGGAAAGAACTTTCATCAGAACAGTCTCTGTTCCTGTAATGCTTATGCCTTATACTTTCGAATCCATAAACCACCAACCGCAAGCAGCAGAAGCGTGGCTGGTTCGGGTATTACCGTAAAATTATCGATTCCGGCCAGCAAATTAATATCCCCGGAAATTCTGACCTCTGTTGAAAATACATTAGCCATTGTGTCCGCAAACGAAGCACTCGGATCTGCTCCGGGAAAGATATCATCATCCGTCAGCCAACCGGCATTTCGAGCTTCCAGATCGGTCCACGTCGGATCGAAAGCCACCGAATAAGTCTGCCAGGAGTTTGGAAAAACTGCCGTCAACGGATACAGCCAGCCGTTTTGCGAAGCATCCAGATAGCGAAAGCGTAACCAGGCACCATCAAATTGCCCCGTCATGAAATTCAAATCGACCGAAGCCCCCGTAATACCCGCGGCAGCATAATCCCCGGTAAAATCAGGAATTTCCGTTAAGGCGCCGATATCAAAATCGCCGGGGCTGGGGCCGCGTGTTTGGATGTGGCCATTAGGATTGCCGCCGGAGGCCGCGTAAACAACGGTTGAGTCAACCGTGTTTCTCGTCCAGCCGGCCACCGTCCCGCCACTCCAGTCCTCCGTGTGAGCATAGACAGCCAGTGCATTTGACACAAATAGCAGTAAAATCGAAAGCAGCAGTAGTTGAGGTATCGTTTTCATTTTCGACTCCTTTGCAAAAAAGTTTTCTCCTGTTATAGAATAAAGATACACCATTTACAGCTCTCTTTTTCTGTATTGTATCTATATACTGATACAAACAGGATTGGTTTAATATTTTTCAAAAAAACATCAACCGGATAAATCCTGCGGACATCCATACGTTTTCTGCAGACATGACACCTTTTCCTAGCTTGTTGCCTGTAGGAGTCAGGATGGAAACTTAGACAAAAGACTGCTAAATGAGGGGTAAAAAAGACCGCTCAGTAGCCATGACACAAAAAACGGCGACTGTTTTTAGACAGCCGCCGTTTAGGTGGGGTAGATAATAAATAATCTATTTACGTTTTCTGAGAAGTAATCCGCCAAGGCCCAACAGAACCATGGTTGCCGGTTCCGGGATCGCCATCAAATCAGCAATCTCCCCCTCAGTCAAAACTTCATCACAGATAAAGACGTCATCCATCTGGCCCATAAACGTTGAGGCAATCGATGAATGGGAAAAACTGCCGCCCATTCTGGCGCCTGACCATGCCAGCACACCGTCACCAACACCGGTAATATCAGTCGTGCTGTCGAGGATGCCGTTGATATAGGTTTTTGCTTCGTTGTTGACCCGGTCATAAGAAATCGCGATATGGGTCCATGCATTCGCTGCGACGATTCCAGCACCGGTCACTTCGACCTGGGTATCACTTCCGTCCCCCTCAACCCAGCCATGCACACGACGGTCAGCGTCAAGTTCAATCGTCATAATCGGTGCATTACCATAGCTGCCCAAGCCTACAAGGTGAGCATAGCGTGCGTCCGGGCCGCTTCGCTCGCCGTAATGCGGACGATCGGCCCCGTCGAAATTAACATTCTGAGGATTGACCCATAAGGCAAACGTCAAACCGGCATTGGTCGCCAGATCCGGAATCGCCGATTGAACATCAATATTCACACGGTTGTTGTCCCAGCTTCCATTGGCGGCTATCGAACCATCGACACTCGGAGTGGCCAGGGGACCGGCATCATAGTCAACTTCATAATCCCAGCGATAGGAATAAACCCCGCCGCGAACACCGCCGGCATCTTCCCACATATCCGCGGCCCCATGCGGATCGCCATTGTAGTTATAAAATGAACCGATTTCATCGCCATGGTGACCATTGCCGGAAGCATCCTGATATTGCCATGAAGATTCCGGCGTGTACTTTGCCGAAAAATCATAATGGGCAACCACACCGGCCTGAGTAACACCGACGCCCAGAGCGACCAACAATACAATTACTTTCATTTTCATCTTTCAATCCTCCGAAAAAAAAGTTTTCTATCCCCCGGCATGGACTTCCCACTGCCAAGGCTTTTCACACACTACACAACTTCACACATACTTCACGATTGCCCCCTGTCTCATAAAGCAGGCGACAATGTCAATGTAAATTCCTGTTGAGCGTCCGTCTTATACTGACCTAGAACCGGTGAATAGGTTTTGACGTCAACGGTTTCTTTATCCGGCTTGAACGTGTAAATACGCAGATACCCCTGCCCGCCTTCAACGGAACCCGTCACACCCGTTTGGTAATTACACAGCATCTGATGAACACTGTTGCCGTGGTCGCCAATACTTGTCAACCGGGCCGCTCCGTCATTCAGAACGTGTCCGTTTAATGTCATAATAAAATTCGGGTACTTCTTGACGAGTTTCTGCCAGAGTTCCTCACCGTCATTGGTGCCGCCCGCCAAAGAGCCTGTGCCGTATGCGTGAGGATTCCAGCTTTGCGAAGCGCCCTTGGTTGCCCAGTCATAACGCGTTTCATCGGAATACATATAGGCATGCGTTATCAAAATCGCATGATGATTGGGATGCGCTGCTACGACCGTCTCAGCCCAGTCAACCACCGCGTCTCGCGGCCCCCATTCCAGGGCAATGATAAGAAAATCTTCTCCGGCTGCGTTGAAGGTATGCCAGGAGTTGTCAGTTTGACCGGGCTCCGCCGAATAGAACCCACCGATCGTGGGTTGCGTGGCATATGCGGTTCCCGTCCCAAAATATGAAGGGGTATCCGTACTGGAATTAATAAAGAGTGTATCCCGTGCACTGGCATTACCACCGGGACCATAGTCATGATTACCACTAGCAAGTGCATAGGGAACCACACCATCCAGCGTGCTAAGCGCCGTCTTGGCATTATTGAACTCTGTCGTGTTATTGTTATTCGTAATGTCTCCGAGGTGAAGGACATATTTGATATTCAATGCGTCAACATTGTCAACGATCCATTGTGTCTGTGCATTAAAGTGCTGTGGGTAAGATTGGGAATAATATTGAGTATCCGGCAGCACAATAATGGTAAACTCTTCAATGGAGGAACAGTCGATACCTGCGGGATCCGTACAAGCCAGCCATTCCTGAACAAATTCTGCTAAATCACCAAGATTGACATAACAGTCTTTATTGAAGTCCATTGGCAAATACCCCCAGTCACCACAGCCTTCAACATAATCGTCATCGACGATAGTCACCTCCACATCACTGACAGGACTGTAACCAATAGTGTCAACGCTGTGCGAGATCGTGCGAATAATACCTTCGTGATAGACACCGTCGTCAACGGCGGTCACCGTAACCGTCTGCGGTGTCTGCCAGTTACTGCTGTTAAACGTCATGTTAATAGCTTCACCCGGATTACCGGTAACTGCCCCGCTGGCAACAGACAGGTGGACATCTTCCGGAATAATCGAAATCTGGATTACCTGATTCGGATCCTGTGGCAGCGAGATTACATAGGAATCAGACAAACCTTCATCGATCTGCAGCGAGGTGGGAGTGATATCAATAATCCTGGTGCCAATAATATCTGCAATGTCGTTGGCATCCAACACTTCATCGTAAATGCGAACATCATCGAGCAAGCCGTCAAAATAAGGTGAACCGCCGGCATTTCCGCCAAGCCCAGCATTGGCCCAGGTAAATCCGTATGTATCATCCATCAATGAGATATCCGTCGTTCCGGACTGGACACCATCGATATAGGTATATCCCGTATCAGTGGTTCGATCATACACAACCGCCAGATGATGCCAGTCGGCAAAAGCGGCCGGCGCCCCCGCTTCGATCGGAACGCTGCTGGTCACAGCAACCTGATCCGCATTCGAGCCGGGCTGGTCGGTCTCCGAATAGCCGTTCAGACCGCCGCTGGCAAGAATATTCAAAGTAGCGATCGGATTGTCTCCATTACTGCCCAATTGGATAATATAGTTATAGTTACCCGAACCATCGCTCTTTGTCTGCTGTTTTACCCACGCGGCCAGAGTGATTGAAGTATTGGCGGCAAAAGCAGGAAGAGGAACCGTCAAATGTATATCCACAAAACCGTTGGTACAATCTAAGACGTTACCCCGGCGCGAATCGTTCACAAGCGAAACACCTCCCGCCATCGTCCCATGGTGACCATTGCCTGAAATATCATGGGTATTTCCTTCAAAGGTATAATGGGCCACCAACGAGGCATGAAGGGAACTTGTCAGAATAAATAATAGAATTGCACACAATACTTTCGCTTTACACATCACACTTCTCCATTTTCAAGTTGAAAATCATCATATTAAATTTCTTCTAATTCAAGAACAGGCTTTGCGAAGAGAATCAAGTCAAACCCAATTAAATCATCATTTTCCGTCACGAGAAGAGTTAAAAACTGATCTGATTCGTTAATGGGTATCTGAATCTGCACACCTCCGTCATTAGCCGTGAGACCTTCTCGATAAAAGCGCAGTTGCCCGTCTATCAGCACATAAACATTCGACCTGGCATTCGGACGGGGATTGTCCTGGGGTATCCCGCAGATTGATTTAAAACACTTAACCCTCACACCCGGGAGACTTTTACGGATGGCATTGAGGTCAAATGTAATCCCCGCATTTGAATGCAAATAAATGCAGGGGCGTTCACGTGTACCGTAAACAATATCATAAAGCCGTGGCTTGCACGTCCGTCGTCCTTCATTATAAATGATGTCATTGACATGATTCACAATATAACTGGGACACGTTCCGGAAGTATCAGGGCACTCGACAAACAGATGGCCCCCTGTTGAGATAACCTGCCGCTGTTCTTTATTTCCGTCGGGAACAAAAATACCATCGATAAAATCTGATGACGTAACGGGCACATACTCTCCCTGACATTTGTACGTCCCGCTGACATTTCGTTCAACTTGGCTGCCCGTAGCCGGATGAAAACCGTATCCCATTCTGCCGGTCCCAAAACCGTTTCCTCCACCAACGACATCAGCCAGATCGACACTTATCTGCCCTCGCCAGACAGCATCAGTCTTGGAATCCATCTTGCGAACAAAAGCCGTTTTCTGAAGCCCAACGGTTTTTACCTGGCCGCTGCCGGCATCAAAACGAACCGCATTATTTTCGCGGATGATTTGGCTGGTCTTATCGCTTTTCCCGCCCGGCGCAAATAACTGAACGCCGCCTTTAATCACATGCAGTTCGGACGAACCGTCAACATCGGCCTGGACGCCGAATTCCGTCCCTAAATCGACAAACTGACAGGTTGCCGTTTCAACGCGAAACCCTAAACCGGTCTTGGGGACACGACTGAACAAACGCCCGTATTCCAGGAAAAGGCCCGCTCGTTCGATTTCAAATTTCGCGGGCGATTCGATAAGTACCTGGACGCCATTATCATAGAGAATGCTGACGAAACCTTTTTCTAAAATGAGAGGAGGCTCATTGGTCCATAAACGATCACCAATTTCAAAATCGCCATGCGTATGACCCCATTGAACATCAATTTGGTCAACGAGACTGGCTGCCTCAACACTATTAGGCTTTTCAGGAAACATTTTCAGGAAGGCGATAACACAGAGTACCGCAGCGACACTCGCAATCAGCGTGAATAATTGGAATTTAGTCATTTTTTGTTTCTCTCTATACGGATAAACAACTTTTTGAATTAACTCCCGCCGCGGCACTTCTTTAGAAATTTCGATGGTGGGAGCGGTTTTTTCATGTGCCTCCAGCTTGTCCCAAAGCTCCTGATCAAATGATTCGTTACTCAGACAGACTTTATCACGGATCGTTTCGTGGTGCTCCATAATCTCCATACTGGTCGCAATGCACTTGGTAAAATACCGGGCGTTTTCGTTTGAAGCAGAAATATAAGTGTCTAACTCTTTGAATTCCTCCTCGGAAATCTGACCTTCCAAAGATTTCAACGTCAATTCAGCAATCCGGTCTCTCTCGGTCTCATTCATAATTCACCTCGCAATCCCGATAGATTTCGTTTGATGCATTGCTGTAAGATACCGTGGATTTTAGCTACCAGTTTATACATGCTGTGGATAGGTTTGCCGATTTGACCGGCAATATCTTTAATGGTCACACCCTGCTGATAGCGTAATTTTAAAATCTGTCTTGAATTTTCAGGAAGTGTTTTCAAACAACTGCTGAGCGCCTCCAACTCTTCCTCATAAGTATCGAATACATCAGTATTTCCACTAATGTTTTTCAGCGATTCCGAACTGAAATGAATGATCGATCGGCCTTCTTTCCTGAAATAGTCCATCACCAGAAAATGGCCTATCGTAATGCCCCAGGCAGAGAATTTGGATTGCTCCTTATAATCCGCGAACTTTCGCCACATCACAACGATCGTATCCTGCATGATATCCTCTGCGATGTCCCGGTTAGGAATCAAAGAAAGGATATGCCCGTATATTTTCTTCTCGTTGAGCCGAAGAAGCCTTAAAAACTGCTCATACTGGTACTTTTCAGGATGTTTGTCTGGATTATTCATTATTTAAAAACCTAAAATTCGCTATCCGCACATTGTTTACCGTCCAAAACACACGAATTAGATTAAAAATTTCTATTTTTTTTGAAAAACATCGTATCCGTTTAATTCGCACTTGAATCAAGCTAAAAAAGGTGAGAAATAACTTTTAATTGTTTTGAGTTATGGAATTATGACTATGAACTTTGCTCTCACCACCACGACGAGCATCTTCAGCCAAAAAACATGAGATTTTTTGCCGAGCACAAGAATTTTTCGCATTTTTTTCAAAAAAATCCACTTTTTTTGAAGTTTGGTGTCTTTACATTCACGTTTTTCAGCATGTTAAACCGTCATGTTACAGGTCCAAGTCCCCGCCGGCTCTCTGACAGTGTTTTTGCCCCGAAAACGTCTTAAGTTTCCTATCTTCACATCGAATATAAGAGCGGTTAAGAGTTTTTTGCCCAATGTGCTCGTGGCACGTTTGGCCTTAGGAAAAGGCTGAGAAAGGCTAAAAGACACAATTGTTTAACTTTCTTATTTATTTAAGGAGTCGAGACCATGTTAGCTATTAAGAACAATGTTATGGCAGGTAACGCTGCAAGGCACTTGGGCAAGTCGTATGACAGCCTGTCCACCAGTGTCGAACGACTGGCATCAGGCCTTCGCATTAACAGTGCCAAGGACGATGCGGCCGGTTTGGCAGTTCGCGAGTTAGTGCGGGCTGACATCGCAGTACTGCAGCAGGGATCGCGGAATGCCCAGGACGGCATCAGCATGCTGCAGACCATGGAAGGTGCGATGGGTGTCATCGATGACAACCTCATCCGCATGAAAGAACTGGCCGAACAGGCCGCCACCGGTTCGTATTCAAACGCACAGCGTGCGATCATGAATGCCGAATTCTCTGAAATGGCCGATGAAATCGACCGTATCTCTCAGTCCACGAAGTTTAACGACATCGCTATGCTGAACGCTTCGACCGGTTCGATATCGATTCACGTGGGCACCAGCAGCACGATCGACATCGACAAAGTGGATTTGACCAAGAGCGGTTTGGGCATCAACACCGGCGTTCAGGTCGAAGAAGCCACCTTCGGTTCGACTCTGGCTGATACCGACACGGCTGCCTTCATTACCGTTGCAGATGAAGCCGTTGACCTGGAAATCACCTTCGATGACGGTGGTGCCGCGGAAGACACCATTTCAGTCAATCTGGGTGTAGGCGCTCACACAATGGCACAGGTTGAAGCCGCTATTAACGCTCAGTCACAGGCCCTCGGTTACGCAACTGACGGTACTGACAAGAGTTATGACATGGCTGAAATCGTCACCAACACCGACGGTACTTTCTCACTGAAGCTTGCTTCACGTCTGGAAGCTGACGGCGTTGCCATGAGCGTTGTCGGCACCGGTACCGGTGACCTGACCGTCAACGGCAGTGGTGGTACCGCTGTCACAGACGCAGGTGCAGGTGGTGCTGCACTGAACGCTGACAACTATACAGCCGCACAGGTTGTTGGTGGTGTCAATATTGCTTCGGCTGCTGATGCTGCTACCGCACTGACAACCGTCACAAACGCGATCAATGTAAAAGATACCGCCCGTGCTTCTTTCGGTTACAAGATGAACCGTCTGGAAAGCACCATCGCAATTGTGGACATTCAGGCCGAAAACCTGATGGCTGCCGAATCGCGTATCTCGGACGTTGACGTGGCCACCGAAATGGCCGCTATGACGCGTACACAGGTACTGAGCCAGGCTGGTATCAGCATGCTGGCACAGGCCAACCAGATGCCGCAGATGGCACTGTCACTGCTGCGTTAAGCGATTTATCGTAGAATCTGACAGGCGAGAGATGGGCCGCGTGTCCATCTCTTGCCTTCAAAAATGTTATCATAAAATGGGGTATTATCTCATAAAAAGGATTGGGAGATCATGAAGGGCCTCGAAACATATCAGGAAATGGCCGTCACCACGCAAAACAGAGGGCGTTTGATTGTTTTGCTGCATGACGGTGCCATCAAGTTTTTGAAACTGGCCATCAAGGGCATCGATGACGGTGACATGGAAACCAAGGGACTGTATATCAACAAGGCCCTGGCCATTATTGACGAACTGAATACCGTTCTGGACATGGAAGCCGGCGGTGAAGTGGCTGTGAATCTGCGCCAACTCTATATCTTCATGACAAAACATCTGAACGCTGCCAATATGAAAAAAGACCCGCAAAAGATCGACGAGGTCATCAAATTGCTGGAAGAACTGAATCAAGGCTGGAAAGCCATTTCGTAAATTCAAGTCGACCAATAGGCGATTAAAATATAAATAATTTAACAGCAAAATGCCGTTTATCATCATGATAAGCGGCATTTTTTGTTTATTCACCTCATGTCTCCCTAAACGTCCCAAAAAATCCATCTTTTTTTGACTCAAAGACCTTAAGTTTTCGGACCTGCCATCGACAATAATGGCAGTTGAAAGTTTTACCGGACGTATCTGTCAGATATCGCCGGGAATCACGTTTGAGTCAGAAAAAAAATGAACCGTTATCTTTTTCGATCTTTAAGGGAGTAGAGACCATGTTAGCCATCAAAAACAATATTATGGCAGGGAATGCCGCAAGGCATTTGGGTAAAGCGTATGACAGTCTGTCCACCAGTGTCGAACGATTGGCATCAGGCCTTCGCATTAACAGTGCAAAGGACGATGCCGCAGGCCTGGCGGTTCGCGAATTGGTGCGGGCCGACATCGCCGTACTGCAGCAGGGTTCGCGGAATGCCCAGGACGGCATCAGTATGCTGCAGACCATGGAAGGTGCGATGGGTGTCATCGATGACAACCTCATCCGCATGAAGGAACTGGCTGAACAGGCTGCTACCGGTTCCTATTCGGATGCACAGCGTGCGATCATGAACGCCGAATTTGGCGAAATGGCCGATGAAATCGACCGTATCGCCAATAATACCACGTTTAACGATATCTCGATGCTGAATGCTTCTACCGGTTCGATCGCCATCCACGTGGGCACCTCCAGCACGATTGGCATTGACAAGGTGGATATGACCAAAAGCGGATTGGGCATCAACACCGGTACGCAGGTCGAAGAAGCCACCTTCGGTTCGGCCCTGGCTGACACCGACACAGCAGCCTTTATCACCGTCGCTGACGAAGCGGTTGACCTGGAAATCACCTTCGATAACGGCGGTGCCGCAGAAGACACCATTACCGTTAATCTGGGTGTAGGCGCCCACACGATGGCACAGGTTGAAGCCGCCATCAACGCTCAGTCACAGGCCCTCGGTTACGCAACTGACGGTACTGACAAGAGTT
>JANQGW010000212.1 GCA_028282905.1 Sedimentisphaerales bacterium
AATCGTCGATTTCAAGGTATTTCCTGCATGCAGGAAATACCTTGAGGTGTCAACCACTAACCATCCCTAACTGTCCCATTTGACGCTGGGACAGAACAAGGTAGCCAAGACTTTACAGTGCCGGATTTACATGCTTCGACAAGGACTCCTAATTCATGATTGTCAATTTTTTTGACAACATTATTCTCAATCAATACTCTAGAAGGTAGTATCGCTTGTTCACCAACCTGTAAGTCTACAGCGACCTTACTATTCCAATGTCTATCCACTATTTGAAGCCTTGGTGCTGTAGAATTAGAATTAAGGATTGACTCTCTAATTTTCTTGGGAGAGTGTTTTGTTAGCTGGTTAGCATGAGTTGCATTAATTAACTGCAATGAGCGATTCATATGATTTATAATTGCTCCATATGCTACGCCCAATTGACCGGCTATTACATAAATTTCATATGGAGTACAAGTGCCAATGTCCCAATTCCTAACTGTAAATGCATTTGTAATTGCATGCCGGGGCATTAATAAATGCCCCGCGAAACAATCAACTATAAATTCCTCGCTTAATATTTTATCATTAGATGCGTTGCTATCAATTTTTTCATCGATTTTTGAACCATGCCCAAAGACATGATGCCCGTATTCGTGAGCACATGTGTAAACCTGACGCCCAGCGGGGCGTTCAGAAGCAACAACAATAGTTGGTTGTTTATTTTTAACATACATCCCTTCCATGCTATTGATTGCTTGGAATTTGACTTCTACTCCGCATTTTTCCACTAAGTCATATATACAGATGGGGTCTAATCTGCCAACTTTACATCTTTTTCGAATTGTTGATGCTTTGCGGAGAGCTTCTCTAGACAGTGATATTTTGTCAATCATGGTACCCTAACCTTTCTGATTCCGAAGGGTACGCAGCAATTTCAAGACAACTTCAATATCATCTTTTTTTAACTTTGATAACTCTCTAGCTGCTAATTCATAACTTGCTAACTGATTCCCTTCTATTGCAGTATCTTCACCCAACAACCATGAGACGCTCACATCATATATTTTAGCCATTTCAGATAATTCATCGGCTGACACGTTACGTCTTCCGGCTTCAATTTCTGTTATAGTTGGTCGATGCATATCAAGCATTTGGGCGACTTGCCCTTGAGACAGCCCCGCATATTCCCTTGCCTCTCGAAGTCGTCCAGCTATTTGTTTTTTCTGATTCTCATTTTTTTTCATTAAAATATTCTCACTCATCGGCAATGTAGTAACTTAAAAGAAATTCAGAAATTTCTCTTATGTTACGGAGTTTAGGACTTTTGTCTACGGTAAAGGGATTAGCATTATCTGGAACATGAAATCCAAATTCATCTAAGTCGCAAACCCAATCTACTCCATCATCGCTTGTAAGCCCTAAATCTGAGATAGGGATTGAGTCGCTATTTATTTCAGGCACTTCCTTCTCAAGAGAATCTAATAATTCACTTAATGATTGTATTACCATTTGCTCAACTTGTTCAATATCCATGTCTTGCTCCTAAAAAACAAATCTTACCATGTAGTAAGAAAAACTTACCACTCAGATGATTATATTACAAGAACAAAATGAGAAAAATTTCAACATGTTTAAAAAAGTTCTCTGGAAATAATCCTCATTTATAGCTCTGGGGTTTAGCAATTTAGGATTAATTCATGTTTTGAGAAAAACTTAGAAGAACCTTCTTTCGGACACACTTGGACACACACCCTATTTTGCTCCTATTTCAGGGCATAAAAAAATCCTTATAAGTCATTGACCTATAAGGATTTATTGGAGCGAGGCCGAAGGGACTCGAACCCTCAACCTTCGGATCGACAGTCCGATGCTCTAACCAATTGAGCTACGGCCCCAATCACAAGACGGAAATTAAACAAAAAATCCGGTTTTCTGTCAATAGATTTCTTAGCCGAAATGGCAAAAAACTCAATTTTTTGACAACAAGTGCTTCTCTTTTCCGTCGCAACCTGTAAGAACAGCCTATTTTTTCGGTTTTTCAGCGACCAAGGCTGTTTTCAGTGCCTGGCAGGCGTTTGAGACAAACTCGAATTTCATGCCGGATTTGGCCTCTTTCGGCACCTCGGTGAGGTCTTTTTTGTTTCGCTGCGGCAGGATCACGGTCTTAATCCCGGCCTGTTTGGCCCCTAAAATCTTCTCTTTCAGGCCGCCAATGGGCAATACAAGCCCTTTAAGCGTGATTTCGCCGGTCATCGCGACATCCGGACGGGCCGGCGTGTCGGTCAGCAGTGACACCAGCGAGGTAAACATCGCCACGCCCGCACTGGGACCGTCTTTGGGCACGGCACCGGCGGGCACATGCACATGAAAATCGGTTTTGGCGAACTTTTCGGCATCAATACCCAGCTTATCGGAATTGGCTTTGACCACTGAAAACGCCGCCTGGGCACTCTCCTTCATCACCTCACCGATCTGGCCGGTCAGGGTCAACTGGCCCTTGCCCGGCATAGCGGCTGATTCGACAAACAAAATCTCGCCGCCGGTTGGCGTGTAAGCCAGTCCTGTCACCACACCGGGCGTCGCCGTTCGCGAGGCAATCTCGGATTCGAATTTGACGGGTCCCAAAATCTCAGCCAAGTCCTTAATATTAATCGTTGCACTGCGGCGTTTGCCCTCAGCAATCTTCGTCGCAATATACCGGCAGACCGAACCAATCGTCCGCTCCAGGTTTCGCACGCCGGCCTCACGCGTATAGCTTTCGATGATGGCGATAATCGCCTCATCCTTAAACTTTAGCTGTGTCGCCTTGAGGCCATTTTCGTTCAACTGGCGCTTAATCAGGTATCGCTTTGCAATATTGAGCTTTTCTTTCTGCGTATAGCCGGCCAGCCGGATGACTTCCATGCGGTCCATCAGGGCCGGCGGAATTGGCTCTAAATAATTGGCCGTACCGATAAACATCACATCCGACAAATCAAACGGCTGGTCAATGTAGTGGTCGGTAAACGTGCCGTTCTGCTCCGGATCCAGCACTTCGAGCAGTGCCGAGGCCGGATCGCCGCGGAAGTCCTGACCGATCTTGTCCATCTCGTCCAGCATAAAGACCGGGTTTTTCGAGCCGCACTTGCGCAGTTCCTGCAGAATTCTGCCCGGCAGTGCACCGATGTAGGTTCGCCGGTGGCCGCGGATATCGGCCTCATCGCGAATACCACCCAGCGAAATCCGCACAAACTGCCGATCCATCGCACGGGCAATGGATTTGCCGAGGCTGGTCTTGCCCACACCCGGCGGACCGACAAAGCACAGAATCGGGCTTTTGCCGTCCGGCTTGAGCTTGCGAACCGCTAAAAATTCCAGAATCCGGCGTTTGATTTTCTCAAGGCCATAATGGTCGGCATTGAGAATCCGCCGTGCCTTGTCAATTTCGATGCGGTCCTCGGTTTCCAGTGCCCACGGCAGTTCACACAGCCAATCCAGATACGTCCGAATCACGCCGTAATCGGGCGAGGCCATTGGAATCTTGCTCATCCGGTCCAGTTCACGGAAGGCCTCTTCTTCGACCGCTTCAGGCATGTTCGCTTTTTTTATCATCTCATGCAGTTCGCGAAACTCTTCGGTTCGCCGGTCATCCTGGCCCAGTTCGGCCTGAATGGCCTTCAACTCTTCCTGCAGATAGTATTCACGCTGGCTTTTATCGATCGAATCACGCACCTGGCCCTGAATCTTGTGGCTTAGTTCAAGAACTTCCAACTGACTGGCCAGCGCCAGTGAAATCGTTTCAAGCCGCTTAAAGGCGTCCGTTTCTTCCAGCAGGGCCTGTTTTTCCTCAATCGAAATATTTAATGTCGCCGCCAGAAAATCAGCCAGTGCCGACGGATCCTGAATGTTCTCCAGCAGCAGGCCCGCCTCTTCGGGTACATTGGGGCTGAGTGCAATCACACGGTTCGCGGTATCGCGGACATTAACCAGCAGTGCCTGAAGTTTTTTGGTATTACGTACGCGCACCGGCAAGACTTTGACCTTGGCCTTCAAGTAAGGTTCGGTGGCGGTAAACTTTAGAATTTTGAACCGCACAATCCCGTGCACGACAATGTTCACCGAGCCGGCAGGCATCCGAATCACTTTCAGGACCGACGCGGCAGTGCCCACGCGATACAGGTCTTCCGGCTTCGGGTTTTCGATTTCGGGGTTCTTCTGCGCGACCAGACCGAAAACCGTTTCCTGCGGGGCGGCATCGTTCACCAGTTTTTTGCTTCGTTTGCGCCCCACCGCCAGCGGCATGACCGTGCCGGGATACGCAACGGCACTGCGAATCGGCAAAATGCCGATTTCCTCGGGCAGGTTGAATTCCTGACTTCCGGTATCACCATTTGGAGAGCGGTCATCCGCTTCCGGGTCCAATTCAATCAATTCCAATAAACGCATTATAAATAGGTTCCCTGTTGTCTAAACGACTGTTTCGGTATAATTAACGAGATGCGAGCAATCATACCCGAATCCGGGCGGCTTGAAAAGAAAATACCCCCTTGAAAATCGGAGCCAAATGGGGTTACAATATGGGTATATTTGCCAAACAATCGCTTTTTTGATCGAAACATTAAGCCAAAGGGGGCTGAAAATGAGTAAAAATGTACTTGTGCCGATTGCAGACGGAATCGAAGAAATCGAGGCATCGACGATTATCGATGTGCTCCGGCGGGCCGGCGCCGAGGTGACGGTCGCTTCGGTGGGTCAATTACAGGTGACCGCCTCGCGTGGGATGAAGCTGGTGGCGGATGTGCTCATCGCCGATTGTACCGGCCAAACTTATGACCTGATCGCCCTGCCCGGCGGCATGCCCGGCGCCGAGCACCTGCGCGACTGCCAGCCGTTGATGGATATGCTCAAACAGCAGAAATCCGCTGGAAGACTCTACGCCGCGATTTGTGCGACGCCGGCCGTTGCCCTGACGCCGCATGGTCTCATTGACGATAAACGCGCGACATGCTACCCGGCGATGCAGGAACAACTGCCTAAGCCCGCCAGCGAGCGGGTCGTCGTAGCTGACACCTGCATTACCAGCCAGGGTCCGGGCACGGCCATGGAGTTTGCCGTAGAACTGGTCGCCCAACTGTTCGGCCAAACCAAGGCCGATGAGATCGCTGCGCCATTGCTGATGCCGCCAAGGCGAGGTAAGGCCTAATTGTCTGCGACAATATAATAATACCGGTCTTCGGCCAGCTTACGGAATGCGCCGCTGCTTAGATCGCCGTCATCGCAGATCACATCGATCTGCTGCATATAGGCATCGTCACGGGTATTGCCGGAGCCGTTAAAATGTACGCCAAAGGCCGACTTGATTCCGAACGAGTCCAGTTCAAAATCCCAAACGCCGCCTATTGGCGTACCGTTGGTCCATTGACTGGAAAGGATGTAGGTGTCCCAGCCGGTCGGCATCTGGCCCGAGCTGGAATCTTCAAAATACGTACCCTCTTTTTGATAATGATAATTCGCCGCTGAGGCAAAATTTCGGACACAGCCCGCAAACGCGTTTAACTCGGATTCCTGGGTACTGTTGGCAAATTTTGGAATCACAATGCCCGCTAAAACGCCCAGGATCACTACCACAATCAAAATTTCAACCAGCGTAAATCCCCGTGTTCGCGTTTTCATGAGATCGACCTTCATACTGAAAAAACTGTACCCACCCCTACTATAAATATAGTAAATAATCCGGGCAATGGGTAATAATTGGCGTTTTTTTTAATGGGAATCCGGAAGGTTTTGAGATTAACTGCCCAAGGCCGCCAACGGGCGGGTCGTGGCAGACGACTAATACGGTCTTAAGGCAGAAGCGTGGAACGGCAGTGACACGATAATGTTAACCCTGTGGTAAATGTCAATCACATGGTCACCCCATCCCGGCGCTGTCGCTTCGGGCTGCTGTTTGATTGTTTGGCATGTCAGGCACGGGGTTAATGCTGCTTACCAGCCGACAGTAAACGGCCAGTCGTGTTGTTTGGGAGGTTTTTCACCGGTTTTTTCGATCATCTCGTTCATATCCAGGCCGCCGTCGTCGATGCCGTCGGGACCGATGTGGTAAAGAGTGAAACTGCGGTCCCGTTTGATATAACGAAGCGGGGCGTTATCAAACGGATCCCGCGGCAATTCCGTCATAAATTCCGGCACCAATGCCTCCAGCGTTTCCGGCAGCGCTCCATTTTCCCGCCGATACCGCTCCACCGCCAACACCGTCAGCCAAAACCGCAACGGATGTTTCTCCTTTTTATCCCTGCCCATCAATCACCTCATATTATTGGTGTCTATCAGTGTTCATCCGTGGTTCTGAAAAATCAGTCTTCCCGCATAAACCGCTCGACGAATTCATTGACAGGTTTTTGCATAATCTCGTCATAGGCGCCGATCTGCTGGAGGCGGCCTTCTCGCAAGATCGCCACTTCATCGCCCAGCGCCTTTGCCTCGTGGCGGTCATGGGTGACATAGACGGCGGTGGCATTCAGTTTTGTTAAAATATCCTTAATCTGAGTTCGCGCGGCTGCCCGCAGCATTGGGTCGAGGTTACTTAGCGGCTCGTCGAACAAAAACACCCGCGGCTGTCGCACGATGGCCTTGCCGAGCGCTGCCCGCTGACGCTCGCCGCCGGAAAGTTGGGCGGGCTTTCGTTTCAGCAGTGGTTCGATCTCCAGCATGTTCGCGGCGTCGATCACTTTTTGTCGAATGATGGCTTTGGACTCACCGGCCATTTTTAGCGCAAAACCCATGTTCTCAAAGACCGTCATGTGCGGATACAGGGCAAAATGCTGAAACACCATCGCGATATTGCGATCGCGGGGTTCGATGTTGTTGACGACCTGCCCGTCCATACTGATCGTCCCGGCAGTCGGCGTCTCCAGCCCTGCAATCAGTCGGAGCAGTGTGGATTTGCCCGCACCGCTTGGACCGGCCAGTACCAGTGTCTGACCCGCCGATACCTCTAGCGAAATCTCGCAAACCGCCTCGACATTGCCGTCAAAAACCTTACTGACTTTTCCCAAAACTATTTGACTCATCATAACTCACTAAATATTGATATATTTTTTAGAACCACGAATGAACACGAATAGACACTAATAAAATGATAAAAAATAATCCTGCAAATCCTGTCTAACTAAATTCGTGTTCATTAGTGTCCATTCGTGGTTCTTGTTAACAGATTTTTCGACGCAGGTTGACTTTGGCCCGCCAGGCGAATGTTGCGCCGACGGCCGCATAGCATACCGCATTCAAGACAACAAAGAAAGCCGATTCTAAAAAAACACCCAATCCATAATAAGGATAATGATAGGCATCCGGCGATTCCATCACCCTTAAAATTTGTGCTGATGGATGAGCGGCTTCCATGAAATCAAACAGGTCATAACGGTAACTATAAGGAATCATCTCGCCAAGCACCGGTGGCATTACCCATAAAATCGATGCGATAAGCAGCAGCGTCATCACCGCACGGGGCGTACTGCGAAAACGCACACTCAGGTAAATGCCCGTCCCCGCTAAAAAAGCAGTGATTCCAAAGGCGACAATCCCCGTCATCGGCACACTCCAATAATGGCATATTCCGACATAGCTGAGAATTGTCAACAGCAACAGCAGGATTGACCAGATGATCGCGCTTCGACGGAAAACGCCGACAACTTTGCCCCAAAGGATTTCGCTGTCGCTTAGCGGTGTTGTCAGCAGGATCTGCCAGGAAGCCGTTTCCTTTTCCTTCGTGATTGACGACGCGGCGGCGATGCTTGTGACCATCGCTGCCCCGGCGGTCAGGCAGATAATCACCATCGCCAAAACACCTTCCACATCGCTCACGGTAGTCAGCGAAAACAGTGAATAGGTAATGACAATTGCCCCGATGAGCAGCAGGTAGATATAACGGCCGCGCAGCAGTTCGCCGCGAATCAGTGAATTGTGCATCTCCTTCCAGACCATCGCCCGGCCGCGAACACTGCGAATATGCCGCCGCCAACTGATCCGCGGAAGTAGATTGATCAGCGATTCACAGACCTCGATAAATCGGCGTCTTTGCCGGTTCGTTTGCTTCGACAATTCCTTCAAAGCCAGTTTCCGCAACCGCCGGGCCGCTATCAATAAAAACATCAGCGAAGTCCCCAAAATCATCCCCGACTGCACCGCTGAAGCCCAGGGCAAAAGAAACCAGGCAGGAACTGCTGTTCGTGGAGTCGCTGCACCAAAGCAATATACATACCGAATTCCCCAAGGCCAATCAAATTCACAAAAGACCAGTTGAAATACATGATAGGGGTTTAGAGAAGCGATTATCCAGTCAGTTCCCGGCACAAATCGAACACTGTAATAAACCCATGAATTTGTCCCCATCGCATAACACAGGGCAATCACAATGACACTGATAATCAGCGTCGTATAGGATCGCCGGACAAAAGTGCCGACCAGCAGTGTTACTGAAGCAGCAAAAAAGACCGCCGCCAGAGTCACAACGGTTGTCTGAACAACAAAATCCCATGGAATACCGCCATAGACGCGCAGGATTGCATAGACCGGCAAACTCAGCGCCAGCAGCAGCCAGACCTGCAGGAGTTTGCTGAAAAGTTTGCCGCCGATGATCTGGAACGAGGTAATTGGTGTGGACAGTAATACGCCGAGCGTGCGTTTGCGGGTTTCTTCAGCGATGACGCCGCATAGCAGGAATACCGCCGCGGCCTGTGCGCCGAAAAACTGCACAACGGCGATCATCCGGCAAATCTGACCGGCAACTTCTGTCAGATAGATGGATACATTCACCCCCGAGAAATTTCTAAGCAGATCGGCCCATGCAAACACCAGTACTCCCAGCAGCGAGAGAATATAAAGCAGGCGAATCGCATAATACCGCTTTTGCCGGCCGGCCACGCGCAGTTCCTTACCCAGTATCGGCCCCGTCGCCCAATAACCGGTCAAACATTGCATTGTCTTTTGAAATAGTTTTGCCATCGTTGTCCGCTTTAAAACACTTTTTAGACAGGATTTACAGGATTAACGGGATTTAAAAATATACCCTTTTATCTGTGTTAATCCTGTAAATCCCGTCAAAGTGAATTCGTGTCTATTCGCTTGCCGGGCCATAGCTCACAGAGCGAAGGCCGGTGGTTCTCTGTCATTAACAAATTCGTTTGCGCAAATTCGCCTTGGTCCGCCATAAAAACAAACCTATCATCACCAGATGCAGCCCTGCATACATTCCCCATGCCCAAATATCAACACCCCTTCCATCATCCATAAGATGAAGGATCATTCCCGGCGGCGTCATTCCAAAAACATTCCACCATGAGAAATACCACCGGGGAAGCCAATCATAACTGTATGCAATTTCACGATACAAACTCACAAGAAACGGAAGACCTGCCCACAACAAACCCGCCAGGATCAGGTTACACACCACTGCCACTGTGCTGTGTCGCAAGCGGCTGCTGAAATAGACACCACTCGAAATCACAAATCCAACGCCTATCGATGCCGCAACCATCAGCTTGATCAATAACCAAAGCGGATTGTCAAAAAAAGCAGACATGCAGTAAAAAATCACCACAAATGGAAGCCATACAAGCAGTATTCGACGGCTGATACCGATGATCTTGCCGCCGATAATCTGCCAGTCGCCATAGCAGGTCGTCAGCAGAATGGGCCAACTGCCCGCTTCCTTCTCAACAGTTAGACAGGTTGCGGGAATAATGATCGTCATCAAAATCGCAAGTGCCGCCAACGTCATCACCGAACCAATCGCCACCACACCAATCATTGCCAGCGACCCTGTTGACACTGTCACAAATACACTGACCACCGCTGCCATCAGCAAGGCAATCAACGCGCCGAATACCAGTTTTCGAAATCGGCCCAACACCGGGTGCAAAAACTCTTTCCAGATCATGCCGGTACCAATCGTTTTTTGAACAAATGAATGCAGAAAAATCGGACGACGCAGCCAATAGGTTTTAGACTTCCGCAACGGTATCTTATACTTCTTACGCCCCGATTTCGGCGTCATCTGCTTAAGAGCCGCTTTGCGAACGCACCCGCAGGCCGCCCATAAAATAAATAATCCCAAAATGAACTGCAAAAGGCACAAGACTATCGCATATCCCGACGCAAGTCCACTGGACGAATGAAACAATTCATAGCTTTGCATGACCATATACACATAAGGATTAAGACAGGAAAAAATTTCCTCAAAATCAATGCTAAAAAAAGAGACTCGTGATATTAAAAACAACGTTACCATAAAAGGGAGAACCCCAAATAATACTGCCTGCGCGATTACCGTAAAAATAATCACCACATACGCCCGACGGAAAAAGATTGAAAAGAAAATGGTTACCACGCTGATAAAGAAAACGGTACTGACTGTCACACAGAATGTGTCTATTAAAAAGCTCCAGGGAATTCCGCCAAAAACTCGCACCATCGCCAGCAGAGGTAAACTAACAGCCATTAGCAGCACAATCTGCCATAGCCGGCTGGCCAACTTACCGATAACCAACTGAAATGCCGTAATCGGTGTTGTCATCAACACATACAGTGTCCGGTTGTGGATCTCCGAATTGATCGCCGTACTGCACATCACCACAGCGATCAACTGGGCCGCAATAAACTGAAACCATGCAATCGAGTTAATGATAATCTTAGAGGCTTCTGCCATCCGCGAAACCGCATAGCTTGATGAGCGGTATCCGGGCGAATTCAATGTGTCCGTCACTACCACCCAGACAAGCGACATTAAAATCATCAGAGCCGCCAGGTACAGGCCGCGCATCAGGTAAAATCGCTTGCGTCGGCTGGCGACGCGCAGTTCCTTGCTGAAAATCGGCCCGGTCAGTGACTGCAGTGTCAGCAGCCGGACAATGTTGGTTGCGATCGTTTTCATCATACTCCTTTACGCAGAGGTATGAAACGCATACTGCCGCATGGATGACTTGGTCAGCACGCAAAAGACAAATCCAAGCACGCCATAGACCAGCGCCGGGACGGCACTGACGCCCGCCATTGCCAGCGTCATCATCCACTCCTCATTTTCCATGCCGACGCCAACGCTAAAGGCAATCAGCATCAGCGGACTGAAATTGGCTACACACGGACAAAACAGCCACAGTGTCGCCGGAACCACAAAGGTCGCGGTCATCGCGGCGGTGGTATTCTTCAGCCGCATTCCAAAATAAAAACCGACACCGATGAGAAAAATCACCGCGGGGACAAGCCCAACCGCCACGCCAAGCAGCGCAAACGGATTCAGCACCAGGCACGCCGAGAAAACTATCACATCGACGGCAATGACAATCCAGAAAAATGCCGTTCGCCGCCAGATGGCCTTGGCCTTCATTTTTAAAATATCGCCTTCATCCAGCGGCGTTGTCAGTAGAATCGGCCAGGCCCGCGACTGTTTTTCCCGTGAAATGGTCAAAGCCGACAGTGTCGCGGTGCGCAACAGCCCGATCAATGACATGATCGTTACAAACGACGCATGGAAAACCGGCTCATCCCATCCATCAAAATAGTAGGCAATGATAAATGTCGTCACGATCAGTGCGGTCCAGACAACGATTTCGCTGAACGGTCCCAGCAGTGCCTGCGAATAATACATCTGCAACTCCTTCCACAGCACCGGATGGCCGCGGACAGCCCGGGTGGACCGCTCGGCGTTGCGGATGCTGCGTCGGGACGCCAGGCGCTGTCGGAGCTTTCTGATACCACTGTCGCCCGATGCCAGCGCCAGCATGGTTTTGCGAAGCCGCAATGTCGAAGCCGCCAGCAGCAGCACGACCACCCCAAGCATGATCGCACAATGCACCGGCCAGTTGAATACCGAAGCGCCGGCCGAAACACTGCTGAAAACGGCCTCGCTGATCATCCACATCGCCATATAGGGATTAATCAGCGTCAGCACCTCCAGCGTCTTATCCATCCATGGGTGACTGTAAAACTGACTTAAAGACATCATCAGTCCCGGAAGCAAACCAAACACCAATATCCCCAAAAACAGTACCAGCCCAATGACCCGGTACGCTCGCGAAATACGAATCGAAAAATACAAACTCAGCATGCCAAACAAACCCGTCGTTGCCAGCGTCAGACACACTGATGCCAGCACAAAATTCCACGGCACCCCGCCAAAGACCCGGATAATCGCAAACAGCGGCAGTGTCAACCCCGCCAGCAGCAAAAGCTGTAAGAGTCGGCTGAGAAGTTTTCCCGTAACGATCTGCCAGGAGGTAATCGGCGTTGACAGCAGCACCTCCAGCGTCCGCTTGTTGATCTCGCGGCTGATGGCATCGCTGCACATCACCACTGCCAGCAGCGGCAGCGCCAGAAATTCCATCCACACGACCGCCACCGTCACGCCGCGTGCAGCCTCTGACATGCGCGACGACATAAATGCCGCCCCCTGCGAGCCGATGCCGAATTGCGTCGCCATCATCCAACCCCAGACCAAAAACAGCAGCATTAGCCCGATGACAATCATCCGCAGCAAATAATAGCGGATACGCCGACTGCACGCCCGCAGCTCCCGGTCAAAAATCGGCCCGGCCAGGCGACTCGCATCCAACCAATTCAGCAATTTCTCCATAAACCTCTTACCCTTCCGTCAGCAAAACGCGTATTTCCGAAGCGACCGATGCGCCAGCCGCATAAAGAACAACCCCGCCGCAATGTCCACCAATGGCAGCACATATGTTGATAGACTATAAAAACCATATGATGAAAAAATCCAAAATGGAATTAGAAAAAACAAATATCGTAGATAAAACCATATCAAATATCCTACTAAACCACCCACCAGCGCAGCGGTACTGGATTTGACGCGAACACTGATATAAAATCCAAAACCAACAATGAAAATGAAATTTGCAATAACACCAATAATCGAGGCAATAGATGTTGCGACGATCCCCCCCGGACCAAAACTTATATTAGGAATTATAAGAGTGTAAATAAGCCGATACACCGCTGAGTTTATGATGAGTACCGACCAACCAATGAAGTTAGCTCGATAAACCTGCTTGGCCTTGCCGCGAATAATCTGGCGGCTGTCTATCGGACAGCATAATAGCGCCGACAGGCTTTTACCTTCCTTTTCTTTTGTAATTGCCGTTGAAGCACTCACGATTGTCCGCGCCCCAACAAACAGGCCGACGGTCGTTGAATAAGTACCGAACAAAACACCGCCCAACCCCGCTTGATCCACATAAAAGGCATAATAGCCCACTGCGTAACCAGCCAGCAGCAGAACAAACACAAAAATCGCCCGCCCGGAATGCCAAAGACGTGTAACGGACAGGTGCTTTAGTTCCATCGGATAACGAGCGGGTCGGCCCATGACAAACCGCTTTAGCCACGCCCAGAAACCGCGTTTTTCGACATTGCGTTCAAATGCAAAGGTCAGCATCGAACGCCGCAGACCGATCACGGTCACGGCAACAACTGCCAATGATGCTCCCAACATAATGCCGCAATGGACGGGCCATGAAATCCCGTTGCCGGCTCCCGAAATAGTAATCTCCAGCATCGCCGCCACCGGATGAGCTGTCAGCCACCGTACGCCTTGACCGGAACTGCCCGACATCATCTCCAGCAGTAGCGGTCCGAGCGAATAATAAATACCGAGAAAAACAACCATCATCAGCACCACGGTATGCGGGCGTTTGACCCGGCCCGAGCAAAACAGCGTTAAAGCACCGGTAAACACCACTGAAGTCACCGTAATACAGAAGCTGGCAATAATAAATTCCCAGTGCATGCCTCCCAGGCAGTAAACGATCGACAGCGTCAGCAGCGACAATGCCAGGATCAGCAGTAACTGGAGGAGTTTACTCAGCAGTTTCCCGGCAATGACCTGCAAGGCCGTAATCGGTGTGGTCATCAGCACGTTCAGCGTGCCGCGATTGACCTCATCGGAAATCGCGTTACAGAAAAACAGGACCGCCGCCAACTGGGCCATGAAGAACTGGAACCACGCCACTGATAGAATCACTGCCCTGCCAATCTCAGCCATCCGTGAGACAGAATAAGCTACCCCCTGCATTCTCAGGGAGGTCGTTTGGGCCAACCAGACAACCATAATCAATATCGCCAAAAGTCCCAGGTACATGCTTCGCAGCAGATAGTAACGCTTGCGGCGGCTGCAGACGCGCAGTTCCTTATCAAAGATCGGCCCGGTCAGTCGATACCATAAACGCTCCGAACAGGTTGTCAGCACCGCCATGTCCATCTATACAATATTCTTTCGCAGCCGCATCTTCACAATTTTCAAAAAGCCCAGGCCTGTCACGATATAGGCCGAAGCAACCACCCACAGTAAAACCGTCGCTTCAATAAAGTTCATCTTGCCGCCAACTGCCCAACTATACCGCAGTCGGCTCCACGACGTTGATGCATCGCCTTTACCGGCAATATCATCTAAAACTTCAATCAGATAATAGAACGGATTGGTCATCACCACTGTTTCAATCAGGACATCACTTCCTCGAAAAAAGATTCCCCCGATGATCGTCGCAAAAAACGGCACACCAGCCCAGAGTAATGCCACAAAAATCATATTGGCCACCACCGCGCTGGTTGTGTGCTTAAACAGGCTGCTGAAGAACACGCCCGAACACGTCGTGAAAAAAGCAACAGGCATAGCAATCATCACGATATGCGGCAGTGCCGCCGGGTGGATATAGCCGACCAAAATAAAGATGGTCATATGCAGCACCAGAATTCCCCAGAACAGGGTGCTCCGCCTGAGTACTCCGATGACCTTGCCCCAGATGATCTGCCAGTCCGTTACCAGCGTACACAGCAGTGCCGGCCAGGTCCGGCTGGCCTTTTCCGAAGTAATCGTTGTCGCCGCGAAAATCGCCGTTAAAAACGTACTCAAGCCGGCAAAAATCATGGCGTACATGATATGACAATAATCATCATCCAGAAAATTTTCATTCTCAAAGATCGCATACGATATAAGAATGCTGCCGGTCACCAAAAGACAGGCAATGATCCGTTTGGCACCGCCCATTTTCAGCCGCGAATCCCGCCACTCCTTCCACAGCACCGGCGGTCCCTTGACGTGATGGATTTTGCCGAGCTTTTCTGTTTTGCTGCGTCGTTTGGTTTTGCCGCCGTCATCCAGTTGACCGCAAGCCTGCAGGAGCGCCTTTTTACGCACCACCGTTACCGCGCGAATAAACAACAGGGTTGAAATGCCCAGCATCATCAGACAATGCACTATCCACCAGCTATTGGTGGCAAACGGCATCCCTCGCGGTTCCATCAATTCCACCATCAGCATCGCCATTAAAAACATTGGATTGGTCACAGCCACACACAACAGATAACTGTCATCATCAACATTGAGCTCACCTATTGCAAGCCATCCAAAAAATAACGGCGCAACGAAAAAGAAAACAATCAAACCCAGAATCGACCGGATGATGACAATGTAAGCGTGTTTCTGATGAATCGAAAGATATAGCGTCCAGATACCGACAAATATCACCGCCGTCAGTGTCACACAGAAACTCTTAATCAAATACTCCCATGGTACACCGCCAAAAACCCGCACAATCCCCAAGATCGGCAGGGTCAGGCATACCAACAATATGAGTTGAAGCAGTTTACTGAGCAGTTTGCCGGCAATGACCTGCACCATACTGATCGGCGTGCTCATCAGTACACCGAGTGTTTTGTGATAGACCTCCTCGCTGATGGCATTGCTGAGCATAATCACCGAGACCAGGATCGCCAGATAAAACTGAACCATCACCACCGTTCCGGTAATTGCCATACCCGCGGCCGATAACCGTGAGACCCGATAGACCACGTTGCTGGAGTATGAGTGAACCATCGCCTCCCAGGCCAGCAGAATCGCTATCAGCAAAATCAACAGATAGCTGCTGCGCAGAAAGTAATTGCGTTTACGCCGACTGGAGATGCGCAGCTCCTTGCTGAAAATCGGCCCCGTCAGCCACGACAGCGTCACAGCATCATACACTCGATCAATAAACGTATGCTTCATCATTGTTTCGTCAACAAAAACCTGTCATTTCCACAAAGCCGGAAACCCAAAAATTAATGATTAATCAATAATCTACTAATGCACCATACCCTTAGTCAGTTGCAGGAACGCGTCGTCCAGTTTCATCTTTTCCGGCTCAATCGAGACGATATCGACATCGCCGCCCACCAGCGTTTTGGCAACGACGCTGCCGGCAATCTGGCCGTCGGTAAAGTTCACCAGCAGGTGCGATTTCTGCTCGACAACCTGCTCGATCTCCGGCACAGCGTTGAGCAGTTCAATCGCCTTGGCCTTGTGTTCATCGACTACCGTCACCCGCACTTTGGAATGGGTGCCCAGTTTTTTCCAGATTTCATCGAGCGTGCCGCTGAAGACCAATTGGCCATGTTCGATAATCCCCACGTAATCGCAGATTTCCTCTAATTCGCTGAGGATATGGCTGGAGATCATAATGGTCTTGCCCATCTTTTTCAGCTCCCGCAAAAGTTCGCGGATCTCGATCCGCGCCCGCGGGTCCAGACCGCTGGCCGGTTCATCGAGAATCAGTACCTTCGGGTCATGAATCAGTACGCGTGCCAGCCCAAGCCGCTGCTGCATCCCGCGAGACAAACTGTCCACGGCGGCGGTTTTCTTGCCTTCCAGGTCCGTCAACTCCAGTACGCCTTCGACAATGGACTTACGCTGTTTGGCGGGAATATCGAACGCCGCGGCGAAAAACTCCAGGTACTCAAAGACTTTCAGGTCATCATAGACCCCCATAAAGTCCGGCATATACCCTACCGTTCGGCGGACTTCCTTGCCGTGGGTTAAGACATTTTTTCCATCCACAAAGGCCTGCCCCTGCGTCGGCTCCAGCAGCGTCGCCAGAATCCGCATGGTCGTAGTCTTACCGGCACCATTGGGACCAATGAAACCAAAGATATCGCCCTGATTAATCGTCAGGTTCAGATTCCCCAGCGCCTGGAGCTGTCCGTAACATTTGGTTAAGTTCACTGTTTCAATCATCATGTTTCCCCTTACAATTCATCCGGAAATACGACCAGCCGGTATAATTTCCGATTCGTATAGTGACAGTCTTTTTCTTTCACGCCGACGACAGGTTCCTGTGTATTCACCTCCGCACAGACTACCGCCGCACCCCGCCGGATCATCGCGCCGAGTGCCTTGGTCCGGCCCAGGCTTCCCTTTGCGATATAGGCTTCTTCCGTATTCAAAATCGATTCGCGAAATCGGATCGATTCATTGTAATTGTAATGATTTCCAGTTTTGTGATCCCATATCTGCCGTGTTTTCAGCATTCCCTCGATGGTGCGGCTGGCCAGCGGTTCAAGGGCTTCAAATTCCAGCACCTTGTCTTCGTCAAACAGAATATAGCCCTTATCCAGAAGCATATTGGACATATTGGAAATTTCGGCAGTCACACGTCCGCCCTGACGCTTAACCGTCGCTCGAATCGGAAAGCCGTTGACCGGTTCTTCACAGAGCAGGCACTGCATTGTCCAGATATTCACCGGCAGCGTATAGGGAACATTGGCCCCGTCATACTGCATACAGTAAACATTTCGCGTAGCGCTTTTCTGCCCGCCATAGGAATAGATTTCCCGTTGTTCGGGTGACACCGCTGACCACCACTGCTGATCGCCAAGACCGTCCAGTTGGTAGCGATCGCTCTTGGGTGCGAACAGCCCCGCATGAGTTGCCGACCAGGCCGCCGGCTCAGCGTCAATTGTATCGGTTACCGTGACAGAACGGTATTGCAGTTCACCGCTTCGTAAAGCCTGTACACCGTAATAGGCTCCGACCGTAAACAATACAATCCAGAATCCGCACGTCAGCCAGGTCAGCGGCTGGCGGTCGATCTTTTTCAGAACCAGGTAATCGACCGGTCCCAGCAGCACCGCCAGAAAGACCAGCAGCAGAATCACCCACCAGATACTCAGCGGACGCATCTGCGGAATATTCAGCAAATACTCCATCACCGTATTACTGGCAGCCTGTTCGAGACCAATGGCATAACGATTGGTAAGAAAGCCATATTGGTTTTCCATTTCTTCTTCACTTAACGCCGGAATAACATCCCGCATTGAAAGCGTTTGAATGTCGTCCAGGTTATATTGATACTGATAGCCGTAATAGTTACTTTTCTTAGAACGCTTCGGAAGTTCCGGCTGAAGATCCCGTATCGAAGCATCCACCAGCACCGATGACAACAGGTGAATCCAAAATTCCGAGGACTTGTGCTTGTTGGCACCCGTTAAGGTGGATGGATCAAATGACAGTACCCCTACTCGTCCGAATCCACAGTAGCCAACCCCGAAAAACGCCGACTGGCCTGAAAATGTTTCAAAATCGCACAGCTTCGAGTCATTTTTTCTCAGCGGCCAGAGAACCGCCTCTTCGGTGCCGGACAATGACAATTCCAGCTTTCGTCCCATCCCCGGTGAAATCGGATACTGCGTCGAATCGCCCACTTCGAACGGCAAAGATGTGGCCAGTGGATTTTCTTCCGACAGCGGATTGGATGAGAGAATCATCAGCAACTTGCCGCCGTTGCGCACCCATTGCTCGATCGCCTTCAGTTGGTTTTCACGGCAGCCGCTCAAATCCGCATCATACAGAACCAGTACATCGAGTGCGCCATAACCGGTCCAGTCCCACGGAAGGTTTGCCGCCAGCTTGTCCTTGACAAAGACCCGGCCGACGGATTGGCCATATTTACAAGCGGCTTCTTTCTCCAGCTTGAGAATGCCGTATTTACGATGGCCAACCAAGCCGACCATCAAGTCATTCTCACTCAGTGACTGCATGATTTGCTTGTTTTGGGAATCATCCCAGAGATTGTACGACTTTCCCCAAACGGTTTTTCCCTTTGGCGTCGTAATCCGAACCGAACAGCGTTCGGCACCATAGGCAAATTTGGACACCAGCGGAATTTCCAAGGGTATATTGGGCGTCAGCACGAACTCGTGTCGAATCACCAGGTTATTCAGCCCGTCCTGCTGCGCCGAAACCGTTAATATCCCCTGAAACGGATCGGTCAGCGTACTGGTAATGCGGACATTAACCGGCGTCCACTGCATAGGACGATAACATCGATCCCAGCCAAAAAAACAATCGACGTTAAAGACGTCCTCGCACCAGCCGACACCACAGCATAAGATAAGCACCTGAAATAATAAAATTGCCTTCTTTGCCATATTCACTCCCTATCACAATATATTACAAACGAATTTTCGAATTATAAACAAACCACTCCACACACACCAGCAGCAGCACCGCTCCGACAATATACGGCCAGATCGGCAGGTTAAACCGCTTGATCTCAGCGTCGCCGGCCGTCACCGTCTCTCCAGTCAGTTCCAGTTGCGTCTGCGGACGGATATCGCTTTCACTCGCATTTAACATATTCACTGCAAACGTCCGGCTCGTTTCCGGCATCTCCAACCGGTATAAACCTACCCGCTCCATCACAGGTAGATGCAGTTTGCCGCCTTCTGTTGCAATAATTTTCTCATTGGCATAGTCGCCACCATTCAATGTCGCCTCTGTACCGGCTTGAAATCCCTGTAAAGTAACCGGTTCGGCTACGGCCAGTTCGGACTTTTCAGCCAGGCCGGCCTGCTCACCCAGGAAAGAAACGGCATTATAGACAAACATCACAAAACCCGGCTCGAACGGCCAGTTGGTCTCCATCACATCAAAGCCAACCAGAATATAAGTACTCTGGCTTCGCTGCACCAAACCGATCGCCGGTGTCTGGTCAAATTCGGCCAGCAGCTCAGCCTCACGCGGCAGCGTCATCTTATGATACTGGCTGACAAACAGGTTATCCAGGTTGACATAATTGAGGATCGGGTGCTTGCCGCGATAATCAACCACAATCTGATTCTCACCCTTTTCGGCGGCTTCAACGCCAATGCCCTCGGGCGGCTTGCCAAATACCAGATAACAGCCGCGGGGAACAGCAGCGCCATCGTGATTATCCAAAATCACCATGTCATAGGGTTTGGCCAGGGCCATTGATGCGGCATCCATCTGAGAAAACTCCTGCCGACTGCATCTAAACAGCTTGACAGAACGACAGGCTTTCAAGGCCGACTCCAGCACACGGTTACCGTCGGTCACCAGCATCGCCTTAATGTCACGCGGCGCCGACAGAACCGCCCAGGCCGTATCATCGGCGGCCAACAGATCACTCCGGGTCTGCCGCAGTTGAATGACACCGTCTTCTAATGATGAAATATCAAAATCGATGCTGACCTGTCCGTTTTGTTTCTCTCCGCTTGTCGGGTTGTCGCTGCGGGCCGGAACGGTGAGGCTTTTGACGGTTTTCAGATCTCCGTTAATGCTCAACTCCAATTCCGTCGTCACCGGCGCATCGCTGTAATTAGTCAGGAGTGCAAAGATATTGACCTGCTCGGCATTTTCAAAGGACCGCCGGGCCTTCATCGCGGTAATAGCGACATTATCCGTACCGGTTCCAACCGCGTGATAAGCCAACTCATTATCGGCAATCTTCAAACTTTGCGTATCCTGAATACCGCCGTCGCTGAACAGCAGCAGCTTGGCCGCCTGCTCGGCGGTGCGGTTATTGGATTCGACATCCGGCGTCTGACAATACGCCCGCGCCAGTGCCAGACCCTGGCCAAGTTGAGTACCGCCGTCACCGGGTTTGATTCGCTCAATTGCCTCGGTGAGTTGTGTCTTGTTTGAGGTAAAATTGCAAACCACCTTGGCCGTGTCATTGATGGTAATCACCATCACCTGCGGCGGCTGGCGTTTCAGAGAAAAGAACGATGCATCCGTCAGAGACTCAACAAACACAGTCGCCTGCTCCTTGGCGTGCTCAAGCCGGCTCGGTTTTATATCGGTCGCATTCATGCTGGCGGAGTTATCGATCAGCAGGACATATCGCTGGGTTTTCATCGACTGCAGCGCCAATACCGGCCCGGCCAGCGCCGCTAAAATCGCCAGCAGCATCAGCAACTGAATCAGCAGCAAAATATTTCGACGCAGCCGCTGGAACGGCGCGTTGACCTGCAAGTCCTGCACTGCCCGCTTCCAGAGCAGCGTACAGGGCACAACGTCTTCCTGCCGCTTGAGCTTCAAAAAGTACAGCAGCAAAAACAGCGGCACAGCAATCGCCGCCGCGTATATAGCCGTTAATGGAGTCAACCAATTCATGTTATTGTCATTACCCTATTTTCAATCCGTGTAAATCCGCGTAATCCGCGGTTTCACTTTAACTCAACAACCGGATACGTCGCAAATAATTAAGCACCAGATGTTCCACAGAGTCAGAACTTTTGGCCAGTACATAGTGTCCGCCCTGTCGCGTACAAAAATCTTTCAGCTCGTTGCAATATGCCGATAAATTCTTTTTATAATATTTGAGGAGGGCGCCGCTGATCGTTACCTCCGCTGTGTCGGCGTCCTCGATATCCACCAGTTTCAAATCGCCCTTTAGTTCCGGATCGACCTCCTGCGGCGACAGCGCCTGGATCGCATAGACATCATAGCCGCGACCGAATAATCGCTTCATCGCCTCCTCGTAGCCTTCCTTGAACATGAAGTCGGAAATCACAATCATAATGCCCGTACCAACCTGCGAGGCCACCAACTGCTTGCAAACATTTTCAAAATCGGTCACACCTTCACATTCGGCATCCAGCAGCAAATCGGCCATCTGCGAAAGATAATTTCGCCCACGCATATATTTCAACTGGCTGACCACATCTTGTCGGAACGTGGTCAACGTCAGCCGGTTATTATTGACCAGGCTGATATAGGACAGAGCCGCGGCAATCTTCTTGATAAAGACCGCCTTATCCGGCTGACCGTAGTTTACCGAACCGCTGACATCAATGGCAACGTGAACTGTCAAGTCCTGTTCTTCGATGAACAGCTTTAAAAACAACTGCTCCAGCCGGGCATAAATGTTCCAGTCCACAAACCGCAGATCGTCACCAACCACATACGGGCGGTGATCGGCAAACTCGATACTTTGTCCACGGCGTTTGGACCGGCGTTGGCCCTGGAGTTTGCCGCGCAGAATCTTGCGGCTCAAAACATCCAGCGTGTCCAGCTTATTCATGAACCCGGCATCCAGCAGTTCAGTCAGTTTTTTTTGTCGTTTACTCACAGGTCATTTCATTATCTTATACTCATCTTTTTATGTCATTCCGGCCTCCGAGCCGGAATCCAGTGCGATACAGTCTGGATGCCGGGGCAAGCCCGGCATGACAAACTACACAACAGCCTCAACCGCTTATCACTTCCACTGACGTCGGAATCTCGTCGATAATCCGCTTGATAATATCATCGTTGCTGACCCCCTCGGCCTGCGCTTCAAAATTCACCAGGATTCGATGCCGCAGTGCCGGCAGTGCCGACTGCCTCACATCGGAAAAGCTGATATGATATCGCTCATCCAGCATCGCCCGCACCTTGGCCGCAAGAATCACCGCCTGTACCCCACGCGGCGACGAGCCAAAGCGAACATACTGGTTGGTCACATCAACAGCAAACTCACCCTGCGGATGCGTCGCCAGTACCAGCCGAATCGCATAGTCCTGCACATGGTCGGCCACTGCCACGCGGCGGACCAAATGCTGAGCATCGAGAATCTGCTGTTCATTCATCACCGCTTCAGCCTGCGGCTGTTCATCGGTCGTAGTTCGATTCAATATTGTTGCCAGTTCGCCGCGGTTGCTGTACGGCACCAGCAGTTTAAAGAAGAATCGGTCCAATTGCGCCTCGGGCAGTGGATACGTGCCTTCCTGTTCAATCGGGTTTTGCGTCGCCAGCACAATAAACGGCTCTTTTAACCGGCGAACCTCGCCGCCGCTGGTAATCGAGTGTTCCTGCATCGCCTCCAACATCGCCGACTGGGTCTTCGGCGTGGCACGGTTGATTTCGTCAGCCAGAATGATCTGTGCAAAAATTGGGCCTCGCTGAAACTCAAAAAATCGCTTTCCGCTTTTGTCTTCAACCAGCATATTCGTCCCGATGATATCAGCAGGCATCAAATCCGGCGTAAACTGAATCCGCGAAAAGTCCAGGCTCAATACCTGACTCAGCGTTCGCACCAGCAGCGTCTTACCCAGTCCCGGCACACTTTCCAGCAGAACATGCCCACCGCAAAACAGAGCGATCAGCACGTCCTCGACAATCTCATCATGGCCGACAATGACCTTGCCGATTTCGCCCTTGAGCTTATTGAACACTTGTCGAAACTCATGGCACTTCTTTTCAACCTCTTTTATGTTATCTGACATGGCACACTCTCCCAAATCCGAATTTATTCGTCATTCTCATCTTTATTTTCAATGGCCTTCTTTTTGGCCTTTATTAACTGCTGGATATGCCCCGGAGCCGCCGTTTCCGGTTTCTCTGCCGGTTTGGATTCTTTTGTCGCCGGCGGAGTTTGCGGCTTGGGCGGCGTCATATCTTTTTTCGGCAGTGTTGTCTCCGCATCGGCTTTGGCCACATAACGCGTATGCCGAACGGGCTTTTCGCCTTTCTTTTCAAATTGCTGCTGCACCTGTTTGCGTGTCTTCTTAAGCTGGGCTAATGTCTTTTGAGATTCCGTATCACGTCCGCTTCGCCTCAGCCAGCCGGCCAGCTTTTTCATGCCGGCTTTCACATCAATCGCAATCCGCCGCACCGCCACATCGAACAGGAATACAATAATCCACGCGATCATCAGCGGTCGTGTCAGCGGAATCTGCGTCGTCGGAAACTGCACGCCCGCCGTATCAAATAGATTTGCCTCCTGCGGTTCGCTGTTAATCCATCGCCCGCCGGAGATTTCCTGTACCTGTTTGAGAAGTGCCGAATTATCCGTCAAATCGCTGAACTCCGGCGAGAACGGAACCGTAAACGGCGCCTGCATCAGACGTTCTTTCTGATCTTCGCCGACCTTTTTGTATCGCAGGTTCAACAGGTAGCTGCCGGATTGCTCGGCTTCAAACGTGCCCTTGTACTGACCGGGGCCGGTTTGTGTCAGGCCCAGCGGACGGCTAAGGATATCCGGCGAAATCACCTGAGCGTTCATGCCTGCCAATCGCAAATACTCACCGTTTTCGTCCATTGACTCCACATACACATTCACATCCCGGCCCTGCACATCGACCATGATCTCACAATCCGATGACTGAGCGGGTTTACCCGCCCAGCGCACCATCTGCTCGGCAAATCGCTTGCCGTTGGGCCAGGTAAGCCACTGACCGCCCCACCGACTGTCCAGGCTGCTGGTAAAGACCGCACATCGGCCCAGCCCGCTTTGTCCGGCGGCCACCACCGGGTCGCCTTCAGGATTGGCTATAATCGTCCGGCTCAACCCCCCTTTGGCACCGGTCAGCACAAACCCGTCCAACGTCGGCAGCGGTCCGGAAATGCCTTTGAGTATTTCATCCACCGAGAACGTAATCTGCGGCGTAAAAGTCTGCTCTAAAATCAGTGTCCGCTTGATGACCTGCGCTTCTTTCACAAAAATCTGCGGCAACTGCTGCGGATCCTTCACGTCATAGAAACGCCCGCCGGTGTTCTGCGCGATCCACCGCAAGCTCTGTACGTCCGCGGGCGAATGCGGGAACACCGCCACGCCCGTACAGCTAATGCCGTCGTCTTTGAGCTGCTTGAGCAGCGAACGGCTTGGCGGCGCCGGGTCGCCGTCACTAATCACGATAATATGCTTTTGGGCGGCATCGGAATTCTTCAGTGCATTGTACGCCAACTGGACATGTGCCCCCAAATCCGGCATATCCCCAATGGCCATCTTTTTAATCGCCTTGATTACGGCCTTTTTATCGCCGGCCTCCGACAGCGGATACGTCCAGTAATTGGTGCCCTGCCAGTCATAGGCCAGCACGCCGACCAAATCCAGCCGGCTCAGTGTCCGCACCGCGGCAATCGCCACACGTTCGCCCCAGAGATTGCCCTGCGGCATTTCACAGGAGTGCATAATTAATACAAGCGCGCCTTTGGGAAGCTGCTTTTTCTGCGGCGGGTCCAAATCAATCGGCAGTACCTCCTGAATCGGCGAGCCAATCCAGCCTCCGGCCCCAAACCCTTCCGGCCCGCCCGTCATCACCAGCCCGCCGCCCAGATCACTGACATAACGAACCAACAATTCCTGCTGCTGATAAGAAAAATTGTCGCATCCGGTATTGGCCAGCACCACTGCGTCCGTATCCATCAATTGCGCAGCGTTATCGGGAAATTCCGCCGCGGGAATTGTTTCAACCTCCAGTTCGCATTCGCTCAGCAGCTCCGCCATCGGCGCCGCCGACTGACCATCCGCATCGACCAGCAGCACCCGGCCCGGTCCGGCGACATAGGTTATCGCTGAGATGCGGTTGTTGGCCTCGACCTGATCTTCCTGCGGATCGTTCGGAATAAACATCGCCTCGAACTCATGAACACCGCGTGTGCCAACCGGCAGCGAAACTGCGTGAACATTGGTCCCCGGCTTGAGTGTCACAGGAGCCGCCACTTCCGAGCTTCCCGGCACCAGATCGACCGGCTTGTCGTTGAGGCTCAGGAAAATTTTCCCCGCGCAATGTGATGTGCTGTTCAGGACAAATTTCAGCGACACCGTCTGGTTACTGCGGGCACGCAGCGGCACATTCAGCCGCTTGAAGATCACCTCGTTACTGTACTCATACTGTACCGGCAGCACATCAATCGGCACCCGGTTCATCGCCGCGATTTCAGCGGCCTGCTTCAAATCGCCTTCAGTCTGGTTGCCGTCACTGACCAGCACAATTCGTGCGGCCGTATTCGGCGGCGTAATCGCCAGCGCCATCTGAATCCCATCGGACAGCTTGCTTTGCTGGCCATCAATCGCGGTATTGCGTCGGCGTATTTCCGTATCCTTTGACGACAGCTTTGAAATATTCGCGATCTCAGCCACATCCACCACGGCCAGGTGGCCCGTTTCCGGCTTGGACTTCAAGGCCTCTTCCAGATAATTCATGCGGTCTTCCAGCATGACATCGGGAATCGACTGGCTGCGGTCCACCACCGCAATGACCGTCAGTTCGTCGCTTGTTTCCACACGCGTCAAACGCGCCAGCAGACACACCAGAATAATAATCAGCACACACCGCGACACAATCGCCAGCCACTTTCGCGTCGGGCTGAGCGTATCCATCGAACGCAGCGCCCAATAGACCACCGGAACCAGCAGCAGCAGCGCCGCCAGCCACATCGGCCGCAGAAAATCATAGCTGAATGTCATCGCTAAAATTGCCATACCTGTATCCTGTTGTTGCCCGCATCCACGATATACGCACAATCACCCTGAACCGCCACACCCCACGGATATGCCAGTTCGCCGACATTGCGGCCGGCCCGGCCATAGACCCCAAGGCTGTTGCCCTGCGGATCAAGCACCTGGATGCGATTGTTGCCGTATTCACAAATCACCAGATCGCCCTTTTCAGTAAACGCCAGATCATACGGATACCGCAGATTGCCCGCTTCACCGCCGACGCTGCCCAGGTACCGCACCGGCTGACCATCAAGCGTATAAACCGCAATCCGGTGGTTGCACGCGTCGGCAATGTATAGAAACTCGCCGGACGGATCGACGCAAATCGCCGACGGCCGCGAAAACTGCCCGTCATCGCTGCCCGGCTCGCCAAAGCAATATTGAAAGGTTCCTTCTTTATCGAATACGCTGATTCGGTCGTTGCCGCCGTATTCGCTGACAAAAATCTGTCCGTCTTTTCCAAATGCCACATCGGTTGGATAAATAAACTCGCCTTCACCTTCGCCAAAGACACCAAATTCACGCACCGCCTGCCCCTGCCGGTCAAAGACCAGAATCCGGTGATAATGTGTGTCGGCAACATATAAATTCCCCTCCGGACTGACGCTCATTCCTGTGGGTTTGCCCGCTTCAATTTCAGGCATATTATACTCGCCGAGATATTTGCCGTCAAACGAAATCCTCTGAATGCGCCCGACCTTGTCAATCACATAAAGCTGATCACTTTCAGCATCAATCGCCCGGGGATAGATAAATTCCACCTTGCCCCGCCCGGTAGCGCCGAACATTCGCACCACATCGGCCTCCGCCGAACCTTCGGTTTTATCACAGCCACCCAGCAACAACATACACATTCCGGCAATCATATAGAACAATCCGCTGCGACCGGCTCGCCGCAGCAGCCAGACGACAGCTCCTGACAGCACAACAAAGGTCGCGATTAATATCAAGCACGAAGCGATGACCTGATCGTCCCGCGCATAGTGCATCTGATTCAACAATCGCTGCGCAAAATTCGGCACACCCGCACCTAACAGTATCATGGTTGCCGGAAGTTCTGTAATACTCATCATCAACAGCAGCAGAAACGCCGCACCGATAAACGGGCGATTCTGCGGCAGGTACAGATACCAAAACCGCGCCCACGACCCGGCCCCGTCCATGGCCGCCATCTCACGAACATGATGATCGTCAGCGGAATGACTCAGTTCCAACAATATCAATGCCACACCGCACACCCGCACCGCCTGGCCCACTGAAACAAGCCACCACTCGCCGGCCATCACGGGCCAAAGCCCATTGACTGTTTTTAACAATGAAATACCCACCAGCGACCCCGGCAGCAGCATGCCCGCAAAAATAGTGGTATATATAATCGGCCGAAGCCAACGAACCCAGCCGCCAAACCGGCTTGTCGTTTTCGCACCATAAGCCAGCACTAATGCCAGAAAAACCGCTACAGAGGAACTGATCAGCGATCCACCCAATTCAGGGCTGTGGAGCTTCACAAAATTAACAAAGGGCTGCGCGTCCTGGACATGGGTTATCAAAATCAGCAGCGGAATCACCACGGAAATCAACACAAGCCCCGCAAAAACAGCCCATTCAGCCTTCGTCGTTCGCATCGAAGCCTCATTAGAAACCGTTGCAGGCTGATGCATCGCCAGCATTTCTCGATGCAGCCAGAAACCGGCCGCAATCGCCGCGATCATCAACGGCCAGGCCGCCCGAAAGACCGCGGCTTCCGAACCGGTCAACTCGTAAAGCACTGCCAGTGACGTACCAATGGTTTTAACGCCGGCCAGGTGAAACGCCGCAAACTCTGACATCACCAGCACAAAGCACACCGTAAAACACAAAATCAGATTTCGCCATAGCAGCGGCAAAATGACATAGAAAAAACATTGATATTTATTCGTTTCAAGGTGTGCTGCTTCCAGCGTTTCGGCGCCGATATTTTTCCAGCCGCGTGCCGACAGCAGCGCCGACAGTGGCCAATACCACAGCAGCAGCACAATCATCACACTGACGGTCCCGATGATTTTAGCAATGTCGCCATTCGCCGATAGCCACCGACCCAGCGATGTTGTCGGCGTCAGCAGCAGCGACCACGCGTAATACTGAACATACCGCGGCAGCACCAGCGGCAGCAGCAGTAATCCCAACAGCCAAAACCGTCGCCTCGACAGCGCCAGCAATCGCCCGGGAATCGCTCCCAGCAAAACGGAAATTGTCGCGATAAACGCCGCCAGCCCAAGTGATTTAGCCATTAGAACTGCCATCGACTCGCCATTTATCGCCGGAACTGCCTGGCCAAAGACACCGGTCAGCGACCGCACCATTGGCAGTACAAAGACCACACCCCACAGCAGCAAAAATGCCGTCATCAAACAGCCGCGATGTCCCTTTGAACACGTCAATCCAGAATCTCTCCCGCCTTTTTCAACGCATCTTCCAGGTTGTCAGCGACCGACTGATAGTCAACCTCCAACGGCTCGGAAATTTCGTAATCTTTGTATAAATGCATCTCCGAATGCTTTTCCGGCACCACCGGCCAGTTATGCGAATCGCTTTGCAGAAGCATCATTTCGGCCTGTCCGCCCAATAGGAAATGCATCAGCACTGCCGCATTTTCCGGGTGCTTTGCTCCTTTAATCACAGCCGCAGTATTCGGAATCGTCAGTGTTCCTTTGCCGGCCCGCCGCAGCATTGTCATCTTTACCGGCCAGCCGTTACGCTGACCCGCATAAACATCGTCGGTATCGGTAAAGCACACATCCACCTGACCCGTAGAAACCATGCGAACCGCGGTACTGTTGCCGTCAACAATCCGCACACCGTTATCTTTCAGCCCCTGCATCATCGCTTCGGCTTTTTCCGGTCCGTAAAGCGTAAACCAACTGGCAACATCGCCGCCGGTCGTGCCGAACTGCGGACGCGCCATCACAACTCGTCCTTTCCATTCGGACTTGAGGATATCTTCCAGGCAAGTAGGTGCGTCCGTATCGGTAACCTTTTGCGTATTGTAGGCAATCACCCTTCCCCGCAGCCCGAACGCATACCACTGCTTATCCGGATCCACGAATGTCGCAGGCCAGCCCGCCGTCACCGACGATTCATACGGAGCCAGCAAACCTTCACTCGCCAGGCGAATCGTATAAAAAATCTCGCTCGACCAAAATACGTCCGCAACGGGGTTTTCCTTTTCGGCTCGGATTTTCTGTACCAACCCGACTGTTTTGCTTGCCTCGGTATCAAACCGCGTCCGCACCTTGATGCCTGCCTGTTTTTCAAACTGAGCAATAATCGGCTCGGCCACCGCCTGATCAACGGAACAATACAATACCACTTCTTTCGCCGCGTCCGACTGTTTCCGGCATGCGCACAAACTGACCGCACACACCGCCAGTACCGTCGTCAATACGACCCTTCTCAGTAATACCATCCATGCACTCCACTATCTAAACCTTCACTTGACATTAAAACCGCAACCGCACTGCGCGTGTCGCCGCAACGGCAAAATTTGATGTTTTGCAATTGACGGGAATATTACGGTTCGCTCTCTTCTTCCAACCCCCCGAAATAATTCTTCACCGACTCCTCGTACCGACGGGGAATTTCGTTTTCGCTGATCGCCTCAGCGGCATTCTCTTTGGCGGTGCGAATCACCTGGTCCAGCTCTTTCGAGCTTTCGCCCTTGATCTGCTCGCCCTTAAAATACCAGCTTGCGACAATTTGTCCCTGCCGGTCGGTGTTTTTCAATTTGGTTGCCTTGGTGGAGGTCTGGCCGGTGGTATCCTTATCGACCTCGCCCATACCGCGTCCGGGACCACCGCTGCCGGGACCGTATTTATTGGATTGGCCCGGTTTCCACAGGCCCTTACGTCCCGGCCCCTGGCACATGCCCTGCCCGAGACAGGCCATGGCATTTTCAATTTCGGCCAGACTCGCCTGCGTCATATTAATTTGCTGCTGAAATGCTTCCATATCATTCAACTGTGCCGCCAAGTCACTGAGTTCGTCGGCACTCATCCCGGAAGCGCCGCTGCTGCACGCGGCCATCGCCTTGGCCAGCGACGAGCAATTTTGACTGGCGGCTTTGCACGCGGCCATTTTCTGCATCAACTGTTCTATCTGCTTAGGGTTTAAACCCTGCTGCTGCAATGCCTTGCGTAACTGTTCTTCCGACAGCTTGGCAAGTTTCTTATCCAGTCCCTGCTTGGCTAATGCGTCTTCCAATGCCTTATTACGGGCGGCAATCTGCTCAAGCTGTTTGGCCAGATTTTCCATCTGCTTGGAGAGCTGTCGTTTTTGCTCCTCGCTGAGTTGACCCTGTTCAAGCTGCTGCTGGAACTGCTTGACCATATCCCGTGCCCGGCCCCAGTCGCCCTTAGCCATCGCCTGCTGAAGTTTTTGCGAAAACGCCTCGGACATCGGTTTGAGCTGCCGGAGCATTCGCTTGGTCATTTCCATCGATTCTTTGTTCAACCCGGCCTCAAGCTCTTTGATTTTATCCGACAAGTTACCCAATTTCTGAATCGCCTGCCGCTTGACCGCTTCAGGGCTTTGCTCGGCGGCCATCGCCTCCAAAGCAGCCAATTCAGTGGCCAAATCGTCATCACCAAGCTGTTTAACCGCCATTTTGACTGAACTGGTCGTCAGTTTGACCGTTTTTTCGGCTAATTTCAGCTCCTGGGCCTGTTTGACCTCTTCCTCTTGCCGCTGAAGGCTGCCCAGCAGGTCATACTGCGGCAAAAACGCCACCAGCAAGATGACTGTCGCCCATAAACCTAATGAGTAAAACCAGTTACGCGAAACCGTCACAGGGAAATGATGCTGCAGGCTGACCTGCTGAATGGCTTCGGTCGCCTCGCGGCAGGCCGCCTGTGCAAACGGATCATCACGCTTTTCCAGCGACATCAGGCTGCTCATTCGCTCTTTGAGCCGCAGTTTCTCGTCAATTTGCAGAGACGCAGTCCGCCGCGAAGGCAGATTCGCCAGCCAGCAGATCAGGGTAATTACAGCGCAAGCCCCCAAAAATGCCCCAAAATACGCCCATTTAATAAGCTCCACCGCCAGCAGCCGCTCGATCACAACCGCGATGATCGCTCCAATCGCCGCGTACAGCAACACACACCGGCAGATTTCCAATAATTTATTCAAAGCCAGCCGAAGCCGGGCCTTGGACAGCTTTTTGGCTATGTCCTTCTGCATTGTCAAAACCTCCTGTAAGAGTACAGACGCTCCGAAACAAAAAATGTTCCCTAAAACAGCCTTTTCGGCCGATTAAGTGACATTGTAACGCCATTTTAATAAAAATAAAAGCCCAAAATGAAAACCACTTTTATAGACGCACAGAACACGCACACATTACGCATTATCAGAGGAATTTATGAAGTCGAAGCCGCTGACCACCGGCTTTTCACCGTCATAGGCAACTTTCTGAACGTGAACACCAAAGGCTCGGGCTATGTTGAAAACATGTGAATCAATACCATAGTAATCAGTCAAAAACAGAGGATACCGCCAAAACAATGAGCCTTCTCCAAACACACAATTGACCTCCGTATGCGGCTCACCATAGTTACTATCATAAATCATTTGGAAACAAAGAAAATTGCCAATCGTATCCGACTTTGCCAGACGCGGAAAATCAATACGCCCGGTTTTTTTGTCCCAGACCAGCCAGTCACCCTTTTTACGAAAAGAACCGACTAATTTATGAAATAGAAAAAACAGCAATAATAACATGGGAACTCCAACCGTATAAATAAGCAACCGAAGTTCGGGCATCATATAAGCCATAAAAAGTATTCCACCCAGCCCAATAATAGCCCCAATAACCAACTCGGGCACTTTTGATCTGGGAGCTTTGATTGTCAATTGATTTTCTGTATTCTCAAATTTGAAATCAGCTTTGCTATGAACAATTAACCCCCTCCCACAAGGCTTATGATAGTTGTCAAACTGTTCCTTTGAATAATCCATTGCATCTTTCATATCACCCTCAAGTGCCCGGTTCTGACATGCTAAAATAAACTTTCCGGAATATGACATTCAAGATAAAGCTATATAAAACTTCCATGTCACTGGACATTGTTTCCCCACAAGGAACAACAAAATCAAAAGAGCGAATTTCTCCACATACGACTCTCAACGGCGATAACAAAGCATCAATCAGAGTCCCCGGATTATCAGCTAACATAATGGGAACATCCTCTTTGTTTTCGCGGCGTAATTTCAAGGTATCAAATTTCACCAGGTCTTTACAAAAGACTTTCTTGCCAAATAAATAATCGCCTCTCTCGACAACGCCTATTTTTTCACCTTTACAGTAGTATTCCCATCGGCTCTGCCAACTCAAACCTTTAAACAGGAATTTATCCCAAGAGGATTTTATATGCCCGACCAGCTGACCATTCACACAGATTTCAGTTCTGGTTTTGTCTTTGTTATATGTCCACGTTTCCACAATCGTATAGTCTGACAAAACAAGAAACAAATAATCAAAAAACAATTCCTTTGAAGAATTCTGTTTTGTAAAGACTCCATAACCAACATGCGTTTTCCGAAGACTGTCATATAATTCAAACTTCCAATATTCACCGGTTTGATAATATCCACTGAAACACAACTCTCGAAGATCTAAAGATGAATCGTCTAACCACCGCCAATCCCTCTTAGAATCGATTCTTTCTAACGCCACTTTTCTGACAGCAGTTGCGGCATTGTGACATGGCCACTCGAAATCCAAATAATAGTTTAGTTTCATGTATTAGCCTAAATCTAACTTAGTCAGATCATTTCCTGCGTTTTTTGCGGGCGTGGTGTTTTCTTTTGTATTTTCGTCGGTTCAGGGTTGGGCGTTCTTTAACCAGCGGTTCGGCAGGCATCAGGAACAGTTGTCTTGCGGCAACATTAACCGCGGCGATCTTGACTTTCATCGGCTCACCCAGATGAACGCTTTCGCCGGACCATTTGCCGATGACCGACTGCGATCGCTCATCGAATTTCCACTCATCCAGCCCCAAATCGCCCGGCTCAATCATTCCTTCGATACCAAACTTCGTGCATTGAACAAATACGCCGAAATTAGTCAGCCCCGAGACAACGCAATTGAGTTCTTCGCCGACCCGCTCGGTCAGCATCTGCAGCAGCAGCACGGTTTTCAGCTCTTTTTCCGCCTCGGCCGCCTGCAGTTCGGTAAAGGTAATGTGCTTGCCGATTTCGATCAGTTCGGCCTCAGTCAGCACCTCCTCCAGCCCGATCTTGTTTAAAACACCCTTGACATAACAGTCAATCAGCCGGTGCACCAGTAAATCCGCATACCGGCGAATCGGGCTGGTAAAGTGGCAGTAATGCGTCGATGCCAGCGCGAAATGTCCGATATGCAGCGGCGAATACTCGGCCTTCTGCATACTGCGCAGCACATGGGTGTTGACCGCGTACGACATGGGCGTATCTTTCACCGCCGCCAGCAAATCCTGAATAACATGCCTGTCCAGATGCCGCGGAATCTTCAGTCCGCACATCTTGACGAACCGCCCCAGGTTCTTCTGTGTCATCGCGTCCGGGTCCGGGTGAATCCGCCGCATAAACGGCACACCAAACCGGTCCAGCAGACTGGCGACCGCGTCATTTGCCTCGACCATGAACATCTCGATCATTGTATGCGGATAGCAGTCGTCGGCGGGGTGGGCGTCGCAGACCTGGCCGTCATCGTCATATTCCAGCTCAATTTCCGGTAAGTCCAGGTGCAGCATCCCGTTTTTCTCACGGCGTTTCTCAATCGCCCGGGCCAACTGCTCCATATCCTTCAGCAAGGCCACAACCTCACCGGCATACCCTTCGGCATTGCCCTTCAATATCGCATCGACTTCCAGATAGGCCAGCCGCTTTTTCGAGCAGATGATACTATTGTCAAATTCCCGCGCGAGAATATTGCCTTCCGGGTCATAGGTAATATAGGCACTCTTGGCAAAGCGTTTTCGGTCCGGTTGCAATGAGCAGAGGCCGTTAGACAGTATCTCCGGCAGCATCGGCAGCACCTTTTGCGGCAGATAAACGCTGTTGCCGCGATGCTTGGCCTCTTTATCCAGCGGCGAATTCTGTTTGATAAAATGGCTGACATCCGCGATATGCACGCCCAGCACCCAGTTACCGTCGGCATCTTTTTTCAGGCTGATGGCGTCATCAAAGTCCTTCGCGTCCGGCGGGTCAATCGTCACAATCACTTCATCGGTGATGTCACTGCGTCCGGCGACATCATCCGGCTTGAAACCTTCCACAGCGTCGCGTGCCTGCGACCGGCAGGCCTCGTCAAACTCCTCGCTTAAGCCGTAGCGGGTAATAATCGACATAATCTCCGCATCGTACTGGCCGGCCCTGCCCAAAACCTTAACAATCGCCCCGCGAGCCGGCATCGTCTCGTCCGGCCAGCTGATGATCTCAACAATGACCTTATCGTCAGCTTTCGCCCCGCTGGACGGCGCATCGTCAATTAAGATCGGCTCAAAATGCCCCTTACCCTCCGGCTGAACAAACCACAGGCTCTTGTTTTTCTGCAAAGTACCAACAAACCGGTCATTACCGCGTTCGACAATATCGATAACCGCGCCGGAATACCGCGTCTGCCCGTCACGACGGCCCGACTTGATCGCCCGGGCAACGACGACGTCATTATTCATCGCGCCAGCAGTATCGGCAGCGCCGACATACAAATCGCCGTAAGCGTTGGCCTCCAAAGGAATAACAAATCCGAATCCTCGCGGATTGGCTCGAAATGTCCCGACCACCCGGTGCCCCATCGCCGGAAGCGAAATATGTTTCTTGGCGTCAATAACCACCTGGCCCCGACTGCGCATCTGCTCAACCGCCGCCTGAAACGTCGAAAATTCCTCAGCGGGAATCCCCATCGCAACCGACAGCTTCCGCGGCCCCATCGGCTTATAATCCCGACGCATCAGCGCCGTCAAGATTTGCTTTTTCAGTAATTCCATAAGTTCCACAGACAATAAAAAATAGCACCTTGCCGCTACAATATCAAAAGCAATCTCTCCTAACAAGCATAGAATGCGGTTTTTAATGCAACAACACGGATTCCTTGACAAAACGACATGCTCCGGCTATAATTGCTCTATCATTTCCGCAATCACCAACGGAGGAGACTGCGGAGGAGTAAATGGGCAATTTGGAGTGGAATAATGAAAAAGTTTATTGTTGTTTTTTCTGTTTTGATATATTCGCCTGCTTTATTTGCTTTAATTATTTTGAATGATGGGCAATCTCACACCATAGGCCCTGAGAATTCAAATTACTTCGAATCATTCAGACTGCATGATGGAGCAACGCCACCCCTGCCAGATGTAACTCAACTAAATATCTTGAACGGTGCCCAATTAGAACGTGCTGAAGCTTATGGGCACAGTATCATTCAGTGCAAGGGCGGAGAAATGGGATTTCTTGGCAGTTATGATCGCAGTCAAATTATTATGACTGGCGGACGCATGTTATTCATGGATGTGTCTGATGAAGGTTATGCTGATATTCGTGGGGGCGAACTCTACTCAGAAGGACTTGGAGTGAACGACAGCGGACATGCCGTTATCTCTGGAGGCAATTTGCATTTTGCCGCGATGGAACAGAGTAATGTTGAAGTAAAAGGCGGACAAATTAACGAGTTTACTTGTGGTCATAGCAGCCACGTTACACTTTATGGAACCGGTTTCAAAGTTAACGGTGTTAATGTTGGAGAAGGAACGCTTTTGCAAAGTTCAGGTCGTATAACAGGAATTCTGGAAACCGGAGACACGCTTGATTGCAATTTCTGGAGATCTGGCTCATCAATTATTACATTAGTGGAAGTCCCAGAACCAGTCACCTTCGCCCTGCTGACTCTTGGGGGTGTTTCCTTAAGAAAACGCAAATAATGCGCGCAAAAAAGGCGTCTTGCCGATGTGGTATCGGCAAGACGCCTTAATATCTAAAGAATTCAGGACATTCCCTGTCCTGGGTACTAAGCCGTCATGGCATTGAGTCTTCGCGCCATACGAGATTTGATGCGGGAAGCGGTGTTTTTGTGCATCGTACTGGTCGAAGCGACTTTGTCCAGCTTCTTAACCAGCAACTGATACTGCTCTTTGGCCTTTTCCGCGTCACCGGCCGACAAAGATGCCTCAAAGTGCTTCATCTGGGTCTTGACCATGCTTTTGCGTGCACGGTTTTGAACCCGTCTTTTGGCATTCTGTCGAACTCGTTTTTTGGCTGATAATGAATGTGCCACTGTTAACTCCTAAATTTCCGTTCAATATACTATACTACTAAGAGGTTGGTTGCTTAAATAATGCTCTCAAACCGACCATTCCGGTCTGCTGGAGAACAGAAAGACCCTAATTTGTAACATTTTTTCGCAATTTGTCAATACGTTGTCCGACATCTTTGTAACTAAAATCGGATTGAGCGAGCTTTCGATAGACTTTCAGGGCCTCATCAATCATCTTGCGAAGCTCATAACTCCTTGCCAGATTGTATCTTATGTTCTTCGCGACCGCCGATTCCTTGTTGATGCAATTTTTGAGCGCTTCTTCAAAAATTTCGGTCGCATCTTCCAGCCAGCCCTTCAAAAGGAAGCATATTCCCATTTTATCCATCGACAGCACCCGCAATCTGGGATCTTTCTGGGCTTCCTGCAGCATCGGGATGGCCGCGTCGAACTGCTTGGCCTTAACCAGACACCGGCCATACTCATATTTCATCTTCAGATCGGTCGGATAATTTTCCTGGCACTTCTTATAATGCTCCAGTTCCACCTCGTCCAGTTGTTTCTGGACCTGTTTAAACTGGTTTTTCAGCGTTTCATTGTCCTGTTCCTTGGCAATCTGCTTATTGAGCTGCCGCATCTGGTTTTTCAATTTTTTGAGCCGAAACTCGCCTAAACGCTTCAAAAACGTGAAATCTTTGCTCTGTTCATGGGCATTTCGCAGAACGCGAACTCCTTCCTCATCGCCCTCAGCACTTCCCATCGCAAACAAGGCATCCGCCAATGCCAGAATATTGGTGACGGTCACCTCTCCGGCCTGAATCTTCTTTTGAGCATCCAGAACCGCCTGTTTTTTATCGTCTTCGTTCTTGATCGCATATTCCTGGCGATGCAGCTTATCCTGACTCTCCTTATCCCGGATGGAATCACGGAAGTCGTTTGTTTTTCCGTACTTACCCTTCTCCATCGTCATCGACGCGCTCAAATCACGAAGCTCATCCCGCAGTGCATCATCTTTAGGTTTGAGCTTAAGAGCATGTTCACAGGCATTCACCGCCCGGGTGAACATCTTCATCTTGACAAAGCAGTCTTTCAGCAGAATATAGGTCGCAAAACTGGGCTTATCGGCGGCGCGATTGGCGTCAAATACAAATAACGCCAGCCATTCGGCCGTTCGCAGAAAACTTCCGGCCACCGCCGCTTTCAGCATAGCCTCAGCATACTGAAGATTATCCGGATCTTTGGCCAGCAGATATTCGGCATTGATCATTTCCTCTTTGGGCCCCTTGCCCTTCAAACGCTTCATTTTCTCCATCATCGACGGCTTTTTCCCACCGCGATCCTGTCGCAGCAGTGCCAGCTTGCGCAGCGGCAGATGCCCGTCTTCCAGCGCATCCGGAGACAAATTAAGACCTTCAAGGTACAGATCAATCCCGTAATCAAAATTTTCGGTGGAAGCGACTTCTTCGGCACGGCCAAAAAAAGCCCTCGCCTTCTTCAACCCAACTTCGTATGCGTCTTTTTCTGCAGTCACGTCGTACTAACTCTCCCAATCGATTGGTATTAATGAGGGTATCATACAGGCTTGAACGCCTGATTGTCAATAAAAATAGACCCGCTTTGCGGTTCTTTGCATTTGTCAAAAAAGAAATCCGAAAACCCTTGAAATTCTCCATCCGGGTTGATAGCTTGTGACGAACTATTATGGGACATCGTGAGGCGTATCTTGCCTTTCAAAATCCCGGACCGTGATAAAATAGAGAATTTAAACCTGATAAGAACAAGGATCCGGCTATGCTGCCGATGTATTTTAAAGCATTTATCGCCCTGTTTGTGATTATGGACCCAATTGGCAATGTCCCGGTCTTTTTGTCCGTCACAAAGCCACTAGCCCGCAAAGACCAGCTCAAGGCCTTCTCGCTTTCGGTTCTGGTCGCCTTTTCCATCCTTATCGTCTTTGGGCTGGGCGGACAGCTCATCCTCGACAAAATTTTCCATATCAAAATCGCCGATATGCAGATTGCCGGAGGGATCTTGCTGTTTCTGCACGCGATCAAGGAACTGACCGTCAGTTCCTCTCACAGCGGCAGTGAATTCAAGCCGTCCATTGACCCGGGCGAAATCGCCTGCGTGCCGCTGGCCTGCCCGCTGCTTGCTGGACCGGGCGCATTGATCACCATGCTGACGCTCTGCCAGGATCCGGAAACCGGCCTTTTAATCGCTGCGGCCGCCGCGATCTCGGTACTCGGTTTGTTCTGGATCATGATGCGTTCGGTCGATACCATCAGCCGAATTGCCGGCAAGCTGGTGATCACCGTCACCTCCAAGATCATGCTGATTTTAGTCGCTGCCATCGGTGTCAAGATGACCATCCATGGCATCCAGTTTTACTTCCCGGCTCAATAAAATATTTCCGTTAAAAAGCGGCTTGCATCGGGGCGCTAATGTGTTAAGATGCGCGCCCTATGAACGACAATATTATCCGACAAACGAAAACAGGCCGACTGGTGATTCGTTCTAAGCACCGGCGACACTCTATCCGCGCAGCCATCTACACAGCCATTCTTCATACCATCGGCTCGACGTGTCTGCTGGCAGGTACCTTACAGCTTTTCTGTCTCAGCTTGGACGCTGACGATTTATTTCTGGGCCTGCTGAATTTTGCCATCTGGGCGGGTGCGCCTTTTCTGCTGGCCGGCATGAGCCTGATGCGGCGATTCGGCAAGCGGCGGATTCTGGTTTTATGGGCCGGTGTCATACCTGCAGTATTCATGGCATCTACCCCGATCGTCCCATTGGCAGCCCACCTACAGTGGCTGCCGACAACATGGGCCTTGTACTGGCTGCTCCAAGCGGTGTTCTTGAGGTCAGCCTCGGACAGCATCGGCGCCGCCGGCTGGTTTCCCGTTCTACAGGATAACGTCCCTTCACGGATCACGGGAAAGTTCTTTGGTACCTTTCGCATGTACTGGCAGACCAGCGTTCTGGTCAGCACCCTGCTGATCGCCTGGTTTCTTGGGCGTGAGCCGGCCTGGTGGAAATTCACTTTGGTCTTTGCCATCGGTGAGGTCTGCTTTATCCTGAAAATCTTCGCCATGCGCCAGTTAAAAGAGAAACCGCCGGCCGAACCTGTTAAAACGCCCCCGTCCGTCTGGACCGTGCTGAAACGGACTGCTCGCCACCGCGAGACCCGCATTTTCCTCGGCTATGTATTGAGCTATAACATCGCCTCGTTTATGTGCCTGCCTTTCCAGATCAAGTTCCTTAAAGAACTGGGTTACAGTGCCGGTTTTATCGTTGCCGCCACCTCAATGATCAGTGTCGGCGCTCTGCTGTGCCTGCGATTCTGGGGAAAACTCGCCGACCGCTTTGGCAACCGCTCTACCTTCGGGGCAAGCCATATAGGGATGGCTATCGTGCTGGCCGGCTGGCTGATTGTGGATCGTAACGCGTTTTCCGGCGTCCTTGTCTTTGTGCTCTACGGCTTGTGGAGTGTTTTTCAGAGCGGAAACAGCATCGCCCAAACCCGCCACATGTTCCACAGCGTCCCGGAATCGGACCAGTCCGGTCTGGTCGTGGTCAACATGATGCTGACCTTGTCGGTCGCCGTCGCCCCGCTGGTCAGCGGCCTGTTTTTATGGCTTTCATCCGGCTGGCAGGCAACCTCGGGGGCACTGAACGCGAATCATTACCACATGCTGTTCGCGCTGGCGGCGGTACTGCTGGCCGTGCCCCACGCCATGGGCAAGCACTTCCAGACCGCGAAAGAAAACTCAACCGTCGAGGTCTTTGTCGTCGTCACCCGCCCGTTGATAAGCCTCTTCGGCTCTCTCATCGCATTGCCGCGAAAACGAAATAATAAACACTGAAATATATCATTTCCAAGTCAGGCATCATAATTCATTCAGCAGCGGCGTCAGGGCATCGGCCCAAACCTGATAACCTCGGCCGGTGATATGAACGCGGTCGGACCGCATGGTTTCAAAATTGATGCTGCCGTCTTCTTTGAGGAAAAGGCCCCGCAAATCACGATAGTAAACCTGCCGGTCTATGCCCAGTGAAGCAATCTGCTGATGAATGATTTCAGTTTGTTTGCGCCGCCATGTGCCGGGCTGCCCCGTTGGAAAACAGCCATGCAGAACAATCTTAGCATCCGGTTTTGTTTTTTGCAGCAAAGCAATCAACGTCTGAACACCTTCGGCAATTTCATTGCCGTCATTGCGATGGCCGCCCAGATTATTGACGCCAATCATCACGACAATCACTTTGGGATTCAACGGGTCCAGACAGCCGTTCTGCACACGCCACAGCAGGTGCTCGGTACGGTCGCCGCTGATGCCCATGCTGATGCCTTTCCGACTGCCGCAAAGTTTGTCAAACGCCCGACCGCCTTGGGATTTCGAGAGTCGGTTCGGCCCTGAACCGGTCCAGCTTTGCGTAATCGAGTCGCCCAGGAAAACAATCTCAATATCCGGATTCTGTGCGGCCAATTGGTTAATCTGGCGGTGCTGGCCCCACCAGGTTCCACCACCCCATCCGGCTGGACCGCCGCGATGTTCGGCACTGGGAACCGGGATAACCGCACGATTGATACGCCGACCGGTTGCCTTAAGAAGAAAATTGATAATCGGTGTTGGATTTTTCAGACTGTGCGGATGATGATCAACACCTTCCTTGCGAATCACCTCAATCGGACCGCCCAACTTCTGATACCGTTTTTCGATAATATCCGTGTTTTCAGCCACCGGAACCACGTGGTCAACCTGGCCAACCACATGCAGCAAAGGGATGCCTGCTTTTGCCAGCGGCGACAGTTGGTCGATAGGATTGCCGGTAAAATCAACAGCGGTTGCTTCAGTTATTCCATAGACCTTCAGGCATCTTTGCCAGTCAGCGGCACTGCCTTTGCCTGTTCCTTTGCCGCCGGGCCAGCTTTTAATATCGCACACCGGTGCATCGGCATAAATCGCCGCCACCTTGTCTGGGTTTTGAGCGGCCCAGTTATAAATGATCAGTCCGCCCCGACTCATGCCTTCCAGAACCGGCTTTGAAGAAAATCCTGCCTGCCGCAAAAAGTCATAGAAGCCGTCCCATATCTTAACGGCTTCGGCGCTGCCGTAGAGATTGGCCACATCGATATAAGCCACATGAAATCCCCGTTCCAGCAATGCCAAATCCGTTTGCGGCTCATGACCGAAAAACCGTGCCCGCCATATCCACGGCAAACCTTTCGCCGGTCGGACCGGCTGAACAATCCGCGCCTGACGGTTGGCCAGTTTGAAACGAAGTTCGTCATAGCCGCGAAATTCGCCCTTTTCAGCCTCAATCCCTTTATCTTTTAGAAACTGTGAAAACGAAAAATCCTTTTTACGCGGCGTGATTAGAAACTCATGCGTGATATTCGCAATCGCTTCGGCACCGAAGCTGTTGGGATGCACCAGGTCTGCATCCATCCAGTCCTTGCGCCCCTGAAACGCCGCATGGAGTTCAATCATTTCACAGCCGGTTTGTCGTGCCACCTTGCGAATTCTCGGAATAACTTCCCGTTCAATCCGTCCGCCGTCAATCGTATCGCCGGCGGTCCAGGCCGGAACCGGCAGCAGCAAAATTATCCGGGGCCGACTGTCTAGTGACTTGAACGACATGATAAGATCGACGTAATCCTTTTCAAAGGCGCCTTTATGCTGCCAGTTAACCATCTTGCTGTCATTGGTGCCGAGTTTGATCAGAACAATCTGCGGCTCGAAGGCCAGCGCCTTCTGATAGGCATCGGTTTTCCAATAGGGTATATTGCCCTGTCGCAGCAGGGTCGCGCCGTTGACTCCGAAATTCCGCACATCATAGCCTTTGCACAACCGCCAGCCTAATTGTGTCGGATAGCAGTTATCTGTCCTGGCCGTGATGGTTGCGCCATAAGTGATGCTGTCGCCCACACACGCCACACGAACCGATTGGTCGGCACTGCAAATCCCCCCGACAATAAGAAATAGTACCAGCAGGCAAAGAACACTGCTGCGATTAAACAACTTCCAGGAAAATAACGATTTCATAAATTACTCCTGTTCAATAAAGATCGAAAAACTAACTCATATTTAAACAGTGAAGTAATTATAGCTACATATCCATAAACTGAAAACGTAAACTTTCTACTTTTTAGGTTACTGACGTTAATGATTCATGGATAGCCGACCAGGTGACCATCCGGGCACTGCGCATAGCACAGCGGACCATCGCGACATGGATCATTCAAACTGCTTAGTTTACTGTCTATGGTTAATTACATATAGTCCAGCAGCGGCTTGTTTTCGATAATGGCACGCAGGCCGACCATCGGCATAGACACGGTCCCGAGAAATTCCATCGGACCGGCCGGGGCACCATCCTGCTGCAGGTACTCGGCATATTTGATTTTTTCAAAGTTTGCCAACAGTTCTTTTGCCAGGGCCAATGCCTTGGGAGCGTCAAAGTCCGCAATTGCCGGTAAGACAAAACCGGTCCCAGTTCCCCAATACCCGCCATTCTGGTAAGTCACTCCACGGTCCGTTCCGGGCCACCCCTTCGGGCCCGGCACCTGCCGAGTGCATCCCTGCAGGAATATCTTGGACCATTTTTCAGTGAATGTGCGGGCAATAATCTTTTGCTGGTTCTTGTCGGCCAGCGACCAGCCTAAACCGTTGCCCCAGACACTGAATGCCCGCCCTTTCCTGGACGCTCCCATGAAGCCGCCAATCTTTTCATCAAACAAGCGTGTGATGCCCTTTCTGATTTTGGCCGCCTGTCTTTTCCATTGCTTGATCGTTTCGTCATCTATGGCACCTTTGAACAGTTCAGCCGACCGCTCCAGCCCCCGGATCGTCACCAGGCTGGTCATCAGATCCAGGCCGGTCAAACGAATCGAATCCATAAATCCAAATCCGACGATTGACCGCTGAGGATTGGAATACACCAAATCAAAGGCAAAGGGAACCTGCTGATAACTGCGTTTAATTAATTGTGCCCAGCGTTCTTTTTCAGGAATGGCGCAGCCGGCTTTCGCGGCATAGCTCAGCAATCGAACCCAGGCAGACGGCAGATGCAGCGGCATGCTCTCGCTCATCGGACGGTTATCACCGCCGCCGGGACTCATAATGGGCGTCCCGTCGTACTCCACGCGATCCGGAACCGTCGGCAGGTCAAGAGAGGCGCGCGTCACAAATCGAACGGCATCATTCAGCTCCGGTCCCTTTTGCAATTCAGGATAACCGATCATCGGCCAGGTGAAATCATCGTGCCACAATCCATTGTACCATTTACTGGAACATGGCCTTATCAGCGCATAACCATCCACTGTGACCTTGGCCAGGTCCACGAGCTTTTGCATATGTCCGCCGTACTCTTTATAAAGACTTTTAAATTCACCAAGAATCTTTTCATTTATTGATGACTGTGTCGCAGGCTGTGCAAAAGCAAGACTGCTACTCCATGCAGCAACCCCAACAGATGCAGCACTTGAAGCCATAAACTGACGCCGTGAAAGACTATTGTTAACACTCATCTTCTTTTCCTTTCTCTTATTGCACATTGCCATTCTGACATTATATAATCAACACTCAACTATCGCCAGATGAAAACAGCGACTCCTCGCATATATTTTAACAGTAGATTAACTCTTAAGAATTGAACTCTGAGACGCTGTTTTAACAATCGCTATATCTTAAAATTCTACAGAGAGATCAAAAAACAATGCAGTCCAACCCCAGGGATCGTCCGCTTGAAGCGGCATTTTTCCCGACAATTTCAAATCGGATAATAAAACTGCCGCCAGTTGGCGAATGAGTCCCCAAATCAATTGGGGCCATGATATTCGGCAACTCTGCATAGGTGTCATAATCGCCGACAACAGCTCCATTGACACTAATACGAACAATACCGTAATTGCTCATTTTAGCCATATAAACCTTAATAGACTCAGGAGTCGATGAAGCAAACTCGAATTCCACATAATCTCCGTCCTGAGACGCCTGAATCAGAAACTGCCTCTGATTGCTCCACTGACTCGGACTTGAAACAACAGGGATCGTTTCAGATGCCGTGGAAAGACCGGTCGTCTTATCGTAAACCGGATGATTTTCAAACTCTATCGCATCCGTAATCAAATACGGCGTCCCATTAAGTTCCGCTTCCAGCGATTTCAAAATCTCAACAGTATAAATCGGCTCTGCGGCATGGGCACGCGAAGGCGGACGGTTATCGGTTGTGCCCGGAATCGCGTACCAATGAGTCACGCCGGACTCATAAGCCACCAACTGGGTAGCACCGCCACTCAAAGACCATGCCTCCATATCGAACTTAAAGCGGTTTTTGAATGGCGTCGCATCCAATGCTCGGGTTCGAGTACAAATATTATACCCCTCAGGCGTTGTCAGCGAGCCAACTCTGTTAGCGGTAAACGGATGCGAGTAATCATCTGTATCACCGTGCGGCGGTTCTCCGCCCGCCCAACCGTAATAATCCTCGGTACCTGTACCGTGATGTGACGGGAAGTTTTCAGTAAAATCGTCATCCACCCAGACCTTCTCATCGCCTTCACCCCACCAGAGCGTGCGAGGATAGACCACCGTAAAGGAGTCTCCGACATGAACGCCCTGCCCGCTGGCGTCGATAAAATTCCAATCGAAGACATTATTGCCCGGATTGGCCGCATGGTCACGGCGCCAATTCGTCCGGAAATGCATCGACCGTTCATCCCAAGTCCAGGAACCAACACGAACGACCATGTCCGCCGTCACAGCATCAGACCCCAGATTGAGCAATTTAATCTCAGCGTTGGTTTCATACGGCATCACCCATCGACAGGTCATCCGTCCATCACTGGTGACGGTTCGCTCGAACGTCTGGAACGAATGAATCGAGTCCGGGCTGCAGAAGAAATCCCCCACCGGACACCAAACCGTTTGTTCACCGTCAAAGGTCATTTGCAATACGGTCGAGCGTAATGTTGCAGAAACATCATCAGGACTCAGGGTAATCTGTAAATGACGCACTGCCGCACTTCCGGCAGGCAATGATAACATCGCTTCACCCCCAGACGGAATGGACTGATTCAGCGTCAGTTCCGTACCGCCGCTATAATCGGGTGCATTATTCAACTCGGCACCAACGGTACTCATTTTATTCAAAGCAGCATTATAATCGTCCATATTGAACGATTTGACGGGAGTACCCGAAGCATATCCCCGATAGTTTATGATGTTGTAAAACGGTGAAGACGTCGTAGTAATTTTACAGCCCTGAGCAAATGGAATCGGCAGGAAAAGATCGCCCGCTCTTGCCGTATAGGTTGAAAAAGGTGTTGGAACCTCAAAGCTGTTGCTTTTTGCAGGCGCACCGGGATAATTTCCACCAGTGAGCAGCTCAATAAAGTTTTCATCAATGACCGGTGTACTGGCCCCGTCAAGGTAGAACCGGATATTAGGACCACCGTGATTACTTAAACTGTGATAGAAAAACGGGGTCCACATACGCGTAATACACCCGGGACCGTCGTGCTCCATAATCACATATTCAGTCTGACCACCAATTTGCTCGGTTCGAATGTAACCACAGCAATCACCGTTTGAGAACCATCCGGGCTGGTCAGGTACAACGGAGGAACGATCATAACTGCTGGCCTGCAATGATTCATATTCAATTTCAGGAAAGCGAGCAAGTCTATCCCGGTCAATCATCTCATCAAGAAGAGAATCCAGCGTAATACACTCTTGCCCCCAATGGCTTGTCAGAACAGCATAGTCATCCAGAGCAACCCGGTCCAGGCCCAGGTCAAGCGAACCAATCACGTTCGCAAGGGAATCAGTTTCTAACCAATCCTGAGCTAAAAATTGCAAATCACCAATATCAATCTTGCAATTACCATCAAAGTCAGGAAATAAGTCCGCAATATTCAATTTCGAACGTGTTGTAAATGACCAGACGTCGCCGGTATGCACGACCATCGGATTTGTCGATTCCACCTCATCAATGCGCCAGTAATAGGTTGTATCAAAGTCCAGCACGCCCGGGTCAAATACTGCACCGGCCTGATTACCCTGAAAGATTCCGGCGGTTGCAGTTGTTGCGTTCATCACCACCGCCTGATCCGTACCAAAATAAACATCATGGAAAACCGCCGTATCACCCGCCGCCCAGGACAACTCAATGTCCACAACATCAATATTAGTGGACGAATTTGCCGGGATCGGATCACTGGCTTCCAATTTTTCATAAGATAAATCCGAAACGCTAAACTCACCCGGATTGAATGTAAAAACGCGTACATAGTCGATCAGACCGTTCCACACACCATTGGGAACATCCCAGGGATTGCCGCCAATGGTCATGTGATCCAGAGCCGGATCGATCGCACCCGGCAAACCGGCACCACTGCTCTCTTCGACTCCATTGACGAACAAACGAGCTGTGCCACCATCAATAACCGCTGCAAGATGCACCCACTGCCCGGTTACTGTCGGTGTGGTCGAAATGGCTGGATATCCAACGCCGTTATAAAGTAATCGCCACTGAGAATTCTGCTGAATAATCCCAAAACCGCGAGGCTGCCCACCGCCGTAGCCAAGATTCGCGACAAAATTGAATCCTCCAAAAGCGTCGGCTTTCACCCATGCTTCCATCCCAATATTGTTAACGGCAGCTGTAGGAACATCTCCAGCGAAACTTTGCAAATAGTCACCGGAACCGTCAAAGAATACAGAAGCCGCACCCGGAACCGGAGACGGAGCGTGATCGATGTCATATTGCGGATCACCGATTACATTCAAGCTGACAGGGTTGGAACCAATGCCGGCAACGGGAGAGTCAACGAGGCCAACATTACCTTCCAGGTCATACAGTGCTATCGTCGTTGTAACCGGCAGCGCAACCGTTGAACTTAACAAAAATAACAGCAACCCATGAAGGAGGCGTAATGAAGTCAATTTTCTAATGACGTTCTCCTGTTAAAAATCGGCACCTTTTACGCCGTTTGGATTCCAGTCGGGGTTCCACCTGGACAGTGCATCGACTTCTTCGGGCGTAAATTGATCCGCATAGGGGGTAATGAAGGCTCTTGTATTGCTATGAACCGGTTCCACACGGTTTTTCATGTCTTTGAGCATGACAAATTCCGAATGCCCATCCAGAAAACCGGCACTGTATCCGAGCTTGCCGTGAGGCACTTCGATATTTCCCTCAAGAAGGTCAACCAAGCTCCAGAAATGCGCGTACACGATCAACCGGGCAGGCTGACGAATGTCTGTCATTCTCCACTTGGGGCCATCGGTCGGAACGCCGGGAGAATCACACTCCAAAAACAACTTTGCTGACCATAAATAGCTGAAATCGTTATGGGTTTTGATGCCCAATTGTTCCGGTTTGTATCCGGGCAGATAGTCAGAGTCCTGAAACTCGCGACCGATAGTATCTTCCCACCACACCGCAATCGCACCGGGGTCGTGCCTGTCGCCGGGACAATGCAGGTTCGTCGGTTCAAGACCCGCACTAATCAGCATCGTGGGATAATCAATCGTGCCTTCATGCGGCCAGGAGCGACCGCTTCGCGGCAAAAAATCATCATTGCTGGCACTGTAAGCGGCTACAGACAGCATGGTTCCGTGAATGTTGGACAGGCAGACCGTTGTCCGGGCATACTGTTTGGCCTTGCGAAGCCCCGGCATGGCAATTGCCAGCAGCAATGCAATAATCGCAATCACCACCAGTAACTCAATGAGTGTAAAACCTTTTCTCTTCATAATCTTATCCCTTAATCTACCTTTCCACATCTCACTTTTTTTACAACAGAAGAGAGCAGAGGGTCTCAAAATCCACCCTCCGCTCTGTTTTATACTTAAAAATTCTTACAAATGTTCAAATGCTCTTAGATGCAATCCGGATATATTCCGCACTCCAGCCAGTCCGAAAGGATTTCTCGCAAGTCATAGATATCAACTTTACAATCCGGTGTCCCTTCAGGGCCAGTCAGATCAAACTCGATCGTTTCCATACAAACCGTACCGCCAACCTCACTGACATAGGCGTCTGCGACCTCAGTGGAATCCAGAGGATAGTTGTAGATCTTCAGATCATCGAGTGAACCGCTGAACGGCCGTGCCATGTTCTTGCGGTTACCCACATAAATTTCCGAGGCAAAACCGGTAAACGCTGCAATATTGCCCGTAGCGTCCGCAACACCATTGACATAAGTAACAGCATCTCCAGTATTGGCATCATATGTAACAGCCAGGAAATACCATTGGTCTTCCGGATACAAGTCACCCGTAAGCAATGGATATGCACCGGTCCATGGACCGATATTCGTTGCGAAAAATTCGTCATCAAAATATCGCCACATGAAGAAATTGTCGATCCCAGCGTCATCCGTGCCGGACGCGATGTGGTATCGGCTGGACTCTTCAGAGTTTGACTTTTCCCAAAAACTGATCGTAAAGGAATTGTTTGCGAGCAGTCTGGTCGGAGTCGGAATTACCACGGCACCACCGGCAGGGTCGTTATCATAGCCAACATAGGTGGATGAGAAGACCGCTGCACCGCCGTCAATAATCGAATTGGCATCACTAATTCCAATTACAGGGGTAAACGCTCGTGCCGAAGCGGGTGTCGGTACACCATCATTACTACCAACCATATCGGTGAAGTCACTATCAAAGGGCCAATGCCCGATCAGTGTGGCATAGATCAGTTCAGCCATATCCGACTGAGCCGGACCGGCGGTGTTCGTAGCAATACAGTAATAATCGCCTGCATCTCCGGCTTCGACACCGAGGATGGTCAAAGTGCTTGTCAGAGTATCTGAAACAATGTCGTAGTTTACGTCATCATCAATAATCTCACCTGCACCGTCTTTATACCAGGCAAATGTTACGGCAGTCGTACTCGTAACTGTCACATCGAAAGAGGCGTCTTCTCCGTCTCTGGTCGGATCGGAATCAGCCGGCTGACTGTTAAAGAACGGAACGGCCGGAGTCGTGGTAAATGACCAGATAACACCCGGATGAAGCGTCGGCACCTGTGCGCCAACGAGATTTGGCTCATAGGTGTCCACCTGCCAGTAATAGGTCACTTCATTGTCCATGTCATCGGTTAGTGTGGAATGATCCGCTGGATCCGCGGTCAAGACAATCTGGTTGTCAACGATTTTTTCCATGTCATAACCGGCACTCAAGGTATTGGCGTCTGTCCCAAAGTAAACGTCATAGCCGCTGACGTCATAGCCGTCCGGAGCCAGCCAGCCCAGTTGTTTATCGATCGCGACACCGTCTTCAGTATCGGTCGGATCCGGGGTATTCGCACGACTGAATTGATCCAGATCAGTAGGCTTAAAGGCCCCTGCATCAAATGTAAAGACATGCACGTAATCAATCTCACCGTCCAGAACACCATTGGGCACATCCCAGGGGTTACCGGCAATCGTCATAAAATCACCCGCACCATACGCGGTCAGCGCCCCGGCTTCGGGATCCGTCGCCTCTTCAACACCGTTGACAAACAAGCGTGAGGTGCCGCCGTCAATAACTATTGCAACGTGTACCCATTGTCCTGTGACCGCCCCAGATGTTGAAGTGCCTGCTAATTTAACGCCGTTATAGAGTATATGATACTGCTGGCCCGAACCAAAATCCTGAACCAGCATACCCATACCGCCGAGATTTCCGCCGCCGCCGCCGATGTTGGCAACAAACTGAAACGCGCCATACGAATCAGCCTTAAAGTACGCTTCCATACCAATGTTGTCAACAGCAGTCGTCGGCAGATCGCCGTCAGCACCCTGCAGATAATCACCGGCACCATCAAAATCAACTGTCCCGACACCCGTGTATTGCGGGTCGCCATATGCGGTCAAATCTACAGGATTCGCCCCAGTCCCCGACACGGGAGAGCCAACGGCGCCTGCTGCACCACTGAGGTCATAGTACGCCTGCGTCGTGACTGCCGCATTGACCTGAACCATCAGCACCAACGCCATTAGAACTAAGATAATATTTCTCGATTTCATGTTTAAATACCTCCTGAAAATATAGACAATTTCATAATAAACTCCGCGTCTGATTGAACCGCAATTAATCACATGCCGACGTCGGGTAGAGATTGCACTCTAACCATTTGCCTGCAAACGTCGCGAAATCACCCAGGCCGACAACACAGTCGCCGTTAAAATCATACTTCGGCGGCTGCAGACAAACATTGTCAATATCCGGAGCCAGCAGATACAGGTCCGCCACTTCCGTCTCGCTCAGGGCATAGTTGTAAATCCGAACATCGTCCATTGAACCGGCATACAGGGCGTCCGGCCAGTTGGATTTTCCGATAAAGTTACTGGTGCGTTCCAGGACGGCCGGTACCATCGTTGTACCCGTCGCAACCTGAAGGCCGTTTTTGTAAAGAACAACATTGCCGGAAACATCCACGGTTGCTGTCAGCATCTGCCAGACATCGGCTTCGAGAGCGTTTTCGGCAAAGACAGCACCACCGCTGGCACCGGTTCCGTAAACTTCAAAAGCCAAATTATTTGTTGTCCCTTGACGAGCGAACAGAATGTTATCCGTTGCCGGACCGTTTCCAAAATCAACAAAACGTGCCCACAAGGGTGCGCCGGTCGGCTTGGCCCAGAGCGATACCGTCAGGCCGGTTGTGAAATCATCAAATCCAGCTGGAACAGTCACATCATCATCAACTCCATCGAAAACGAGGGCATCCTCGAACATCCCGGTTTCATAAACAGGGGCGCCAGCAGCAACACCGTCATAACCATTGGCAGAGTCATTGGGGTCACCGTCAAACTTCCAGTGGGCAACGAGAATCTGCAAAGCCAGGCGGGCATAAGCAGTCGACACATCATTACCATTGCCTACGACACAGTAGTAATACCCTTCATCGCCAGCATCAACAGCCAACACGGTCAATTCCGAAGAATCGACACCGCTGTAATCAGCACCATTGGTCAATGCTACTTCACCGCCGGCAACGCCATCTGCGTCATAATACCACTGATAGGTCAGCGTATTGGGCAGAGGGTTTGTGGCCGCCACCGTAAAGACAGCATCTGAACCTTCAGCAACAATCTGGTCTTCCGGCTGGGTATCAATCAAAGGTAGACTCAGTTCCGTCTGGAAGGAATAGGCATAACCCTTCAGGACCGTGCCGTCATCCAGCAGTTCATCGACATGCCAGTAGTAATCGGTGTCTTTGGAAAGCATCGGAACAAAGGAGGTTTGAGCAAGGGGTAATGCCGTTTCGCCGCTGACCAGAACACCGTTCGGATCGGTGCCCAGGTAAACATAGTGACCAACTACGTTCGGATCCGTCACGCCGCCTTCCTGAGCCGGAAGCCACTGGAGAATCGCCGTGGAAACTTCAACACCCGTTGCACCTTCGGTCGGAGCAACCGCCGTTGCTCTGACTGTCACATCATCGGTAAAGACGCGAATCTCTTGTGCGCCAAGAAAACCGGTCCAGTCACCTCCCGCAACGCCGCCGGCGTTA
>JANQGW010000219.1 GCA_028282905.1 Sedimentisphaerales bacterium
TATATTTTGCCGCTCATTGAGATGTGCCGCTTGTGGCCAAACCATCCGGATACGGATCGCTGGCGGCAGACAGTTCATGATTTTGCCTATGGCTACTTCCTGCCGGCCTGCCGGCAGTCGCCGTTTCGGATTCTTCCGGCCGGCTATTATCGTGATGAGGGACTGCTGTTTTTTGGCAGTTGGTATCACGGGCATAACAATATTTATGGGTTTGCAGCCACACTCGCATTGGAATTTCAAACATTTTTCCAAAACAAGCAGTTCAGAGAAATCGCCGTCGGAAACCTACAATGGATTGCGGGACTGAATTGCGGTCTTAAGGAGCAGGATTCTGAAAATTATTTGCCGGTTAGTATGATTTATGGCATCGGCACACGCTATCGCGGCAGTTGGACTAAAATTCCCGGAACAATCTGCAACGGCTTTTCCGCCAGTCCGCAATTTAAGATCGTCCCCCCATCGGCATCCAGCGACATTCCCCAATACTTTGACAGCGAGGGCTATATCGCCCACAGCCTGCCCTATGCGGCGGCCCTGGCAAGATTGAACGCATTCACAGAAAAGGCAAATACCAATCGATAGTCCATTTTTATCACATTTTATTAGAATTCTTTAGAAAGAGCCACGCAATTGGCATTTAAATGTAGAAAGACAGAATCTTCAAGAGGCTGTCATTAATGCGATTGCAACCAGGTTTTTGATAAGAAGTGTCGACTTACTAATGAGGTGAAATAATGAAGTTTTCGATTGGATATGCGGTTTGTTTGATAGGATTATTTTTTGGACAGACCGCATCAGTTGCCTTGCCCACAGAGAATATCCCCCCAAATACTTCGGTCGTTGTCCGGCACGATAGTGAAGAAAATACAGTCACCTTTATCTATGCGGGAGGAACCGTTTTTCGTGGAAAATCCAGCCCTGTCTTTTCTGTCTCCGAAAAAACGAACAAAACCGGAGATATGATTGAGCAGCAAATTCTTCTCAAAAGCATAGACGGTTCTCCGCTTTTGCTCACAGGCATGGTCACCGCAGGTCCGGAAGCGTTGGCCGCCGAAACCCGCGGTACTGCACAGCAAAAATTTCCCATGGTCCGAACCAGCCACGGCCTCAGTCACAACCTGCGCAATAATGCTGTCTATAGCCGAAATGCCGACTGGATGATCGAATGGCCGCACGACGGTACCCGCATTACCCCGGTCGAAAAAACAGGGCAAAATACAAATTTCGAAATTAAATCCAGCGGCAAAGACATCAAAATCATTTTCCGACCGCGATATTATCAAAAGCATAAAAACATCAACAATTATCAGCCTTGGACCTACAGTGTTCGCAAAGATTCGATCAGCGGCTGGTGTTCCTGGTGGGCTTACAAACGCGGCTTTAACCAGTTGCATCTGGAAACATTATTAGATGTCTGGCAGACCAAGAACCTGGACGACTATGGCTATCGCTTTATCCAAATTGATGACGGCTACCAGGGCGCTGCCGATGCCAACCGGAAAATTTCCGACAAGGCTATGCGTACCTACATTGGCGGTCGTCCCGAAACCTGGCTTAACTGGCGCAAAAATCTTTTTCCCAACGGCAAGGCCGGCTATGTCCAAACCGTCCGAAACGCCGGCTTCGAACCGGGCGTCTGGCTGGGATGCTTTTTTACCGACCTTGAAATCGCCCAACAGCACCCGGACTGGTTCGTCCGCGGCAAAGACGGCTCTCCTTACATCGGCCCATGGGTCACCTATGCCATCGACACCACCAACCCCGAAGCGGCCGAAGCCCTCGTAAAGCCAACCTATAAGGGCATCGCCGACACTGGCTTTTCCTATGTCAAAATCGACCAGCTTCGCCATTACCTGTACGATAATATCCATTTGAATACTGAATATTGTCAAAAACGCGGCGTCAAACCCGCCGACCTGTATCGCTCTTACCTGCAGATTGCCCGCAAGGAACTCGGACCGGATACGTTCATTCTGTCCTGCTGGGGTGTCCTGCCCGAATCGGTCGGCATCGCCGATGCCTGCCGGATTGGCGGCGACGGCTACGGCCCGGTTACCATGCAGCAGTACAATTCATGGAACGGCATTGTCTGGCGAAACGATCCGGACCACTGCGATATCTACCCGACATTTAAACCCGCTGAAGTCGGTAATGTGCGGAAAGTCGAGAAAATCCAGGCCGCCAACAATGATACGATCATCCGGCCCGCACTGGCGTCTATCGCGGGCTGTATGCTGATGCTCAGCGACCGCCCCGAAGTGTACCGGGATGACCGCAACCTTGTCGGCGCCAGGAAATCAGCACCCGTGCTGTTTAGTGTGCCGGGGCAATTGTACGATTTTGACGAGGTAAAAACCGACCGCCTGAAAACCATGAGCCGTCTGGACATCAAAAGCGGCAGCGGCATTTCTCCCATTGACGGCGACCAGTTTGGGAAAGTCTGTCCGTGGTGGCTTAACGAGTTTAGCCTGACCTTTGAAAACTGGAACGTTCTGCACCGTCTGAACTGGTCGGACAACAAAACGCAGCAAACCACCGTTTTGTTCGCGGATCTGGGCCTTGATGCCTCGAAAGAATACCTCGTCTATGAATTCTGGACCGATACTCTTGTCGGTGTCTGCAAAAAGTCATTTACCGCCAAAGCCCAGTTGCCCATGCAGTTGGATTCCTTCGCGATTCGTCCGCTTTTGCCCCGCCCGCAAATCATCTCAACCAGCCGTCATCTTTCACAAGGCGCTGTCGATCTCATTGATGTTGAATGGAACGGCAAAGACCAACTCAGCGGTTCAAGCCGCGTCATCACCGACAACGAATACACCATCACGCTGCACGTGCCGGATGGCTTCAAAGTTACCAATGTGAAAATCACCGGCCTAACACAGAAAATCCAAATCGATGGTCGCCTCGCAAAGCTCCGTTTTACGCCCCGGTCAACCGGAACCGTCCAATGGGCAATTCAATTCGAGAAGCATGGATAGCGGACCCCGTTTGGCTTCTTTGGGCTAATCCGGATTTTTAATACTGATAGGCGGGATAATAATAAGGAGAATACGTTTTTTATATATTTTATGGGAAATTTTTAGAAAGACCGACGTTTTTCGCATTTAATTATAGAAAGAATCAGAGCTATCAGCGAAGTTGTCTTTGAGGTGATTGTGGACAATAAAAGCACGAAATTTTTTCAGCTATATGCCAGTGTGCATGGACGATTGCTGTCCTATATCATGATGATGGTTCATAACCAGGCTGCTTCCGAGGACTTGCTCCAGGAAACAGCGGCAATTATGTGGGAAAAATTTGAGCAGTTCCAAGAGGGAACAAATTTTTCTGCCTGGGCCTTCTCAATCGCCAGAAATAAAGCATTCGAATATCTGAGGGATAATCAGAAGACAAAAAAGCTGTTTAGAAGTGAATTTTACGAGAGACTCGCACATGTTGCTGAAGAGTCAACCAATGATTGCTCTCTTCGTATCAAGGCGTTGGACGTCTGCCTCAAGAAACTAAACGGCAATGACCAGAAGCTTGTGGATTTGAGATATCGATCTAATGTGCCAATCAAGGATATCTCATTGAAAACCGGAAAGCCCATCAGTACGTTATATCGACATTTTTCAAAAATCATGGGGCTGCTTCGGATTTGCATCTCAAGGTCGTTGGCTGAACAGGATATATAAGCATGTCAAAAAACAATAATCATCAAATGGACAATCTATTTCTCAAGCTGCTTGAGAATTGTATTTCTGACAGCGAAATTGAGAAGCTGGACAGATTGTTTTCAGACAATGCCGGCTTGGTTGATGACTATTGTGAATTTGTAAAAAACTACACGGCCTTGAAGATGAAGTTGAGCGATGAAGTTGGCAATATCGACGGCATCGAAGAGCAGGACGTCATCGACCTTGAATTCTGGAGAGATGCGTCCGAATATGAGAAAAACGCACCGGCAATTGAAATCGAAAAGCCGCTGTTAGTCAGAGAACCGATCAAAATGCTGAAAATCGAAAAGTCGCCTCGCACAGTGAATAAGTTTTCACTGTGCTCGGCGATGATTTCTGTTGCAGCAGTTATTATTCTTTTGGTTTATATGCAATACATCCCTCCGGCTGCTTCAACGGTGGCGGTTATTGCCGACAGCATGAATGCAAAATGGGCACCGAGCGAATTTTCCACGGAGATTGGCGGTCGCCTGTGGGATAATGAGGGAATCCGTTGTCTTCAAAAAGGGATGATCAAAATTGTCTTTAATTACCGAGCGGAAGTCATTATTGAAGGCCCGGCTGAATTTGAGCTGGAAAGCTCAGAAAAAATACACCTGTATTCCGGTCGTCTTTACGCGACGGTGCCGAAGGGAGCCACTGGTTTCATAGTTCAGACACCCTATTCTACGGTGATCGACCTCGGGACGGAATTTGGCGTGGAAGTGGATATTGACGGCAGTACCGATGTGCATATGCTGAAAGGCAAGGCGTCGCTGATTCCCGGAAAAACAGGCAATAAAGAAGAAGGTGTCGGGCTTCTCGCCGGACAGGCTAAAAGCGTGAATACTCGCAGCAAGGTAGATAACATCGAATTGCTGGAAAACAGATTCGTCCGGCATATAAATTCCCAAAAAGGATTTGTATGGCGAGGAGAAGATTTAAGCCTGACGGATTTGCTGGGCAGAGGCAATGGATTTGGAACCGGTGTCCCGGTAATGGAGATTGATCCTTTGACAGGGGGTTGGTCGAATCGAAATTTACAGCAAATGAGCCGCGAAGGCAATGGACAGTTTTGGCAGGTGCATAATTTATCCTTTGTGGATGGTGTGTTTGTGCCGAATGGTCTGCTGGGGCAGGTGCAGATTGCATCCAACGGCCTGTCATTTGACGACTTCCCGATGACAAGCAATGAAACCTATGCCTCGATTGGTACGGATAAATATTTTTATGACCATGGGGTTCTAAAGACGTTAACAATGAACGGTATTGTTCCGGATTCAATTTTATTGATGCACTCTAACTGTGGAATTACGTTTGATCTCAATGAACTGAGAGAGTTGGCGGCAGGCCGCGCCATTGAAAAATTTCAGGCAAAATACGGCATACCGGAAACGGTATTTCTTGAGACGCAAAGTGATAAAATAGCGTCGGTTGATATTTATGTATTGATTGACGGAATAAAGGAAAGAGTGATTAAGAATGTGTTCTACCGGGAAAGAATGTCAATTCTGGAAATCGATTTAGATCAGGATGACAGATTTTTAACATTGTGTGTAACAGATAATAATCTTAGTACTCGCTATGACTGGCTTACTTTCATCGATCCAATCTTCGATGTGGAATAAGCAAAAGCGTATAGCTGTAAATTAAATATAGTTTGGGCCGGCGGTAAACTTTGGCCAGTTGGCGCCGACCCAAGGCAATCGTGTGGGAGGCGTTTTGCGCGCTCCCCACGAGCTTTTTTAATTGTATCAAGTTCATTGTGATGAAGGAAGTGAAAAAAGTTTTTGGGAGTCCCATGGAAGGCCTGAAACAAGAGGCGAATAGGCGTGTTGTGTCTGCAAATCAGGCATTGCTTCTATATGGTACGAACTAAATTTATGAAAGGGGTAGGTTATGAAAAGACTTGACACATCGTAGCAAGAATGAGGTCTTCTGATTTTTACACGAATTATTAACTTTGCTGAAAGGGTAAAAAATGAAGAAGAAATTGTGGTGCTTTATTTTGTTGACGGCGATTCTGCTGTCAGTGCCGGCGATGGCCGTCAACACAATCTCAATGAATTTCATCGAAAACAAGAGCAACCAGGCCTTTGCCGGCGGTGAGATGATCGGTCCGCTGCAAACGGACAGTGCGAACTGGAACAGCAGTATCGACGCCGCAAATCTGGCTGCCGATACATTGACGGATCTGATTGACGGAACCGGTGCTGCTACGACAGCCGACGTAACCTGGGAATCCAAGAACGTCTGGTACAACGGAGATGGCGTTGGCAGTGATGAAGCCAAACTGGCAGTCGGTTATCTGGATGACGGCGATGACGGTCCCAGCTTTACGGTTACCGAAATCCCCTTCACCACGTATGACGTCTATGTCCTGTTCACATCTGACAATAACGGCGACTACACTCACGGTGTCATCACTGTCAATGGAACGGATGTTCTGGGTGGCGGTGAATTTCCGGCCCACGGTCGGGTTCTGGATGGGACCGGCTGGGTAGAAGCCAACGGAATCGTTCATGGTAACTATGTCCGGGTTAGCAGCCTCTCAGGTGATTTGACGGTTTCATCCGTCCGGACACCGGCTTCCCGTGCTCCACTGACGGGCTTTGTTATCACAGAGGTTCCGGATGTCGTTCATGTTCTGGACCAAAGCCCCGCCAATGGCGCAACACGCGTCGGCCAGGACGTTCAACTGGACTGGGATGTACGCAGTGCGACTGGGACTCCCAGCTTTGATGTTTATTTCTCAGATGATCCGAACGACGTTGATCCTGCCCTTGACCCGAATACTCCGACGGTTCCGCTCACAACGACGACCGACACCTTCTACACCCCCCCTGCTCCGCTGGATCCGACGACGATGTATTAC
>JANQGW010000016.1 GCA_028282905.1 Sedimentisphaerales bacterium
AGGGCGTTTCGATTGCAGAGTTGTTCGATCCGACTGTCGGTGTGCTGCCGGCCGATGCGGCCCGGCTGGACTTTGCGCTGCATGATCTCGCGGGTAAAATACTCGGCATACCGATTTATCAAATGCTGGGAGCCAAAGGGAGCCGTTCAACCCCGTGTTACAGCGGAATGATCTATTTCGACGATTTAGAGCCGCAGGATAATCCCGCCGGTGTTAACAAAGTGTTGGAAAATTGTTGTGCCGATATCCGGCGGGGATACCGTCAACTCAAGGTCAAGATTGGCCGCGGTAACAAGTGGATGCCCAAACAGGAAGGTCTGAAGCGGGATATTGACGTCACACTGGCAATTGCCAAAGAATTTCCGGAGGTTGATATTTTAGTTGACGGCAATGATGGTTTTACGGTCGAAGGACTTATTCAATATCTCGAAGCTTTAGGCGAGTTGGATTTGTTCTGGATCGAAGAACCGTTTCGGGAAAACCGCGAGTGCTTTACCCGACTTCGCCGCTGGCTGACTGAAAATAAAAAGAAAACTTATATTGCCGATGGAGAAGCACGGCCGGACGAAAAACAACTGCTGGCGTTATGCCGGGAAGGGCTGATGGATGTCTATTTAACGGATATCCAGGGCTATGGTTTTACCCGCTGGAGAAAGCTCATGCCAGTACTGAATAAGATGGGCGTTCTAACCTCACCGCACGCCTGGGGCGATGCCTTGAAAACCAATTATATCGCTCACTTTGCCGCCGGTGTCGGCAATGTTGTAACGATTGAAGGCGTCACTTGTGCGTGCGAGCAGGTGGATATGAGCGGATTTCAGCTCAAAGACGGTAAATTGACGCCGCCGAATGCTCCTGGTTTTGGCATGGAATTGCTGATTTGATATGATTGTCGTTTATTACATGCAATCATAGCGGGAAATAAAACGGGCCGCTGACGGCGAGAAATATCACTGTCAGCGGCCCGGTCACATTTGAAAATGCAGCAGTCTTACTCAATCACAAACCAGGTAATAGCGTTTGCCTCGATCTCGATATCCAGAGTGACCGAGTAATCCCGGCTGAGTTTGTATTTTCGGCTGCGTCCGTCTTCTCGACGAATCTTTGCGACATCATCAAGGCCGGTGTAATACAGAGGTATCGTGATTTCCTTGCGAACCTTTTGTTCGAGGGGGTTGAACACCATCAGCAGGCCCTTTTCTTTGCCGCCGGGATTGACATTCAGCCAGTAGTCCAGATCCTTGCCGTCCGCACGCCGCAGATGGATAATATCGCCTTCGAGAACTTCACGATGGGCCTTGTACCAATCGACCCACTGTTTGACTACAGCCTTGGTTTCGTCGGTATCGTACAACCGCGGCCCGCGATAACAGGCCTGCACGCCGCCGCCGAGATTGCTGACAATCATTTTCGCGTAGTGGTCCAGGTGGTCCTTTAGCGGCTCGATGGTGGCTGCCGCACCGCCGCCGTGATACTGTGTCAGCGGCACAAACATCCAGCCCATGCTTGGCGTCTTTTCCCAGGTACCGTCGAAAATATTCTGGCGGGTGTGAATGACCTGCTGTGCCCGCGGCAGCGACCAGTTGACTTCCCGGTATCCCATGCCGCATTTGTTGGCACCGGCCAGGTAGTAAAAATCAGGGACATTCAGATAAATCCCGTTGGCCCGGCAGAATTTGTAATAATCGCTGATCTTGCGCCACTGGTTCCATTGCGAATCGTCGTAGCCTTTGTGGCCAGGGTGTTCGGTGCTGGTGCAGACATCACCCGGATACGAGCCGTCATGCTCCAGCAGTTTAAAACCGGTCTTGGGATAGAATTCATAGAGCTTGCGGAAATAATCCCGTCCCCAGTTGCTTTCCAGGCATGGGCTGTTGCCGAATTTGGGGCGTTTTCCTTTTGGCATCACGACATCATTGCCGCCGCCGACCCGACGAGACGCCAGCAGTGAATAACCGCCGATTTCGATGCCTTTGCTTTTTGCATAGTCGGCGTACTTTTTCATCTGTGCAATATACTCATCGCTGTCATTTTCAATATTAAACCCGCTGCCGAATGTCAAAATGACCATTTCAAAACCGACTTCGGCACACTGGTCGATAGCGTTCTTGACCGTTTTCCAGTCGGCGTACCGCACGTGCATCATCAGCGGGTTTTCCGTAATCCACGGAGCGACTATGCGATACATTTTTCGCAGCGACAATCCCTGTCGTTCTCGTTCATAGCTGTCAAACGGCAGGATAAATGCGCGGAACGATTCAAACGTCTCCCCGGCGGCAATTTGCTGGGCGGGGCCGACATCCGGGCTGACTTCCAGCAGACAGGGATTGTTCTTGCCGTAGTTGACTTGCGTATGATAATCGGGATCTTTCACCCAATGAACGGTGGCCTTGCGGGCACCACCGACCGACATGCTGCCGAACGCGTATTCCGTTTCGACATGAACATTCGGATACGGAAAATCATCGCTCTTTTCCTCGACGGCCGAGCTGTATTCAACCGCCGCGAGAATTTCACTTTTAAATTTATTGACGGTGACGGTTTTGTCGGTCTTATTCGTGACCGTAATCCATTTGCTCAGAACCGGAACGCCATCGTACAGTTCATAATGCACCGAAACAGTAACGCCGCCGTCATCGGTTTTCTTTTTGGTTGCTTCTGTCTTCGTGGCCTTGGCTAATTGTTTTTTGTCAATCGGCCCGTAAGCGGCAAATTCCATCACCTGCAGCCGGACGATCTCGCCTCGGTCGCCGTGGTCATTCGCACCGCCGGTTTTATCGAGTTTGCCGATGCGAATCTTAAATGGTTGAGTGACGGGCTTTTTTAACTGTACTTTTTTGCAGGTTTTCCAGCGGCCGCCGATTTGCCCGGCTTGGCAGAACACTGTTTCATCTTCGATCAGCATTCGCAGTTTCCATGGCTTTGTCGGGTCCGGGCCTTTGTCAACTTTCAGTTCGACGTGTTCACTGCTGCCGTCCCAGACACCGAACTCCATCTTATCGCTGGCCGTCGGCTGGCCCGGACGCATATTAAACTTAATCGTCTGTGTATCCGTGACCATGGCAAGTCCCGGCCCCCAGCTTGCGCTTTTATCCGTGCCGGGATTGATAACCGTTTCGATGGCACGCGCCGTTGCCGGGATCGTCCGTTCGATAAATACACAGGTATTGTTCGGTGTGTAAATCTCGCCGAGTTTGCCTTCGTTCTCAAATGAGCTTCGCGGATGTGACTTGGATTCATGACGTTTCCAGACATCTGAGACTGCCTGGAAATCATCAAACAGTAGTTGTTTTCGGCCTAAGCCGCTGTTGTCAGGGGTGTCAATTGTCTTATCCTGTTCGGCGGGAGTGGGCATTTTATAATCCATCCGCAGATAAACCCCTTTCGGAGGCCAGGCGGCATCCGGCTGATGATAACGCACACGATCCCATTGGATATGTTCTTTGGGAGCTGCTGTTTCGTAACCGGTAAACACCATCGCGGATGGATTAGCTTTCAACTCGTCAATCCACGCTTCAGTTAGAAACGCGTAGTTGGGCTGGCCCACCAGTCCGCCGACCGGATAAACCTTGCCGTCAATCATTACCTCCGCTTCGGGCTTGACCCCACGGATAACCGATTCGCCTGTAATGAGGTTGTCAAATCCGACGGTGGCCGCGTTCGGCGCCAGTCGAAAACGCCGGCTGATCAGGCCATTGCTGAGAACGATTTCATTTTTATCTTTATTTTCAGTCAGGCTTGCTTTGTAAGAAGAACCATCCAGCATCCAGTCGGCCCCTTTATTCGATGTTGCGGCGGATACCTGAATTCCGGATAGACAGAAGATGGCCAAAAGAGTGAAAATGCCGATTTTGAATGAAAAAACTGCTTGAATTTCCTTTTTCATGGTTCTTTCCCTTACGAATTGTTCATTGAACACCCATTTCACGAGCGATTATCCTGACAGAAACACCGCGTGTCGTCAAGAATTTTCTGTTAAGACGTTTTTCTGACGGTGTTTATTGCCGCTGAAGTGAAAGGGGAATAAAAAGGTCTGAAAGCGCGCACCTGTTGCGCTGGAGAAATTGCCTTGGACTCAAATTTCTTTTATCAGTGTTTAGTAGCCGGGTGTCGGTGTTCCTGCTTGCCAGTTGATGACATCGTTCCCATACTCGGCCAGGTTAACGCGATGTAGTGATTGACCTTCGCCGTCTGCCGATTCGGGCCACGGAGCTTTGTCATTGTAATTGACCCGGTCAGCACGGATATACGAATAGATTTCGGTTAGCGGGTCCGGGGCGCCCGGTCGGGCCAATTCCAGCTTTTCGCCGGCATTGTCCAGCTTGCCATCGTAAGGGCCCAGAATCTGAACGCCCGACGGAATGCCCAGCGAGCTTTCATATCGCTGCCGGAACGCGGCGGGATCATCCCGAACGATCAGCAGGTATTCGCCGGCTCCCAGTGAAGTGCCTGTTGGGAAGATAAAGCTGACCCCGTTTGTAAACTGCCAGGTATGGCTTGGATTGGCGGTGTCATACAGGTTAATCGTGCCGGCTGAGGTGTTTTTGAGTTCGATATACTCCGCCTGATAGTCCGGTTCGGGACTGTTATACATGATTTCACTGATGACAATGCTGCCAACAGCAGGAGATGCGTTTGCTGCTGTTTTGGTTGCACTTGACAGGGCGGTAAAATCAACATCATAGCCGCTTAGCGGACTTTTGATATAGCGTCCTAATGTCACTCCGTTGTCGGCAGCACCAAATGACTGCTTGACACAGTAACCGCCGGCAAGCTGTCCGCCGGAACCGGAACTGAGATAGACGTCTTCGCCGTGCTCGCTTAGTCCGAATTGCGTGTGGCTGCCGGGGTCGGAAGCGTTTCTGAAATGTTCAGTTGCATTAAAAACGATATAACCATGAGCGGGAATGGATACACCTGAAGCGATTTCATATCGCATCAGGTCGCCTGCATTGTCACTAAGGAACCAGCCGCCGAGATTGATGGGCGAACCGGTCGTATTATGCAGCTCAATCCAGTCACCGTAAACCAGGTCATCCGTATGCGTCAGGAGTTCATTGATGACGACAGCACCGTAAGCGGCCGCATAACCCGTCTCATCAGCACCGGGGGTTCCATCGACGATGCTCGAAGCCAGCCAGGCTTCCTTTTCATCCCAGCTTTCCAGGGCGACGGAAGGATTGGCAACGGTTAGCGAAAAGCCCTTGCCGTCGGTCAGGATAGACCACCCGTCTTTATAATCAAACTCCAGGATCGTGCTGTTGGTTTCATCTTCCAGTTTGAGTCTTTCACCGCCATTGGACAGATAGCCCGTGTAAACACCGGGAGCAATGTTCATTGCCGCGGTATTATAGCGTTCGGCGAAAGCCGCCGTATTACGTACTAAAACAATCGTTTCACCCGCATCCAGCGTCAGGTTGGCCCCATCGGCAAAGCTGTAATAGATTCCGCCGGTGAATTTGACATTATCCAGCACGATAGAAGCCGTGCCGATATTTTTTAATTCGACAAATTCGTATTCTTCCTCATTATAATTGTCGGACGGCGTCGAAGTGGGATGATACATGATTTCCGTAATTCGCAGATACTGCTGCTGATCGGTCGGATTACCAGTATAGGTGAGTGTGTCAACCACCGTGTCGGTCCGGTCAAGAAGCTGAAGCGTTTCTCCCCAGCTTGACAGGTGGCCTTTATAGTCGCCCTGAACAAGTCTACCTTCACCGCCGGTCGGCGAAGCGATTCTTTGCAGGAACACCCCGGCATTCGGGCTGACAAAGAGTGAACCACCCGCAGGAATCACCGTGCCGTCCACAAAATCGTGGTCAACACCGCCGGTAATCGACCAGCCGGTAATATCAATCGCCGTTGATTCATTATTTCTGATTTCGACATATTCCTCATCCTGGTCGCCGCTGGCCGGATTATAGTCATAGCTTTCCAACGTCAGATCCGGATTAGCCGGCTGCGAGTTTGGAATTTCAGCAGAATACGAGCCGGTAATATTGTAACTGGCGACATTATCAATGTTGTGGGTTACAAACAGATGTCTGCGGCGAAAATAGAGGTAGTCGTCCTTGATGACATCAATTGCATATTCGAAGGACTGGTTTTGTCCCCAGGGCCAGGGATCGGCCCATTTGGCATAATTGAGTGCAACGTCAGGAGCCATGAGCGCAACCATTTCATCAATTCGATTTTCGATAACCAATTCGTGTGCAGGCGTTCCCCGTGGTTGAAGAAAATCATCCATCACCGTTCGCAGTCGGCGAACAAACATCTCACGAACTGTCGCGTCATTGAGCAGGGCGTCGGTCAGGTTGTTCCAGTGATAGTTCCATTCCTGGGCATCCTGCTTACCAATAAATGGATGCGAAGGCTTGACATTGGAGTTTCGACCGGAGATCTGGTCGTCGTCAGTATAGATCGTATCCGAGGTGGATGTGCCGACCCAGTTGGAACCCCAGGTCAGGTCATGGTCCCACGGCATAAAGAACCACTGGCCGGAACCATTCGTATCGCGATAGAGGTAATGGTTCTTATGCGGATGGTCATTCTGATGCGTTAATACCGTCGCAGCTAAATAATTCAGTGTCCGCGGCAAATCGACCTGATCAAAAATATGGTTATGCAGCGTTGTGCCGCTGGTATTGTTTATATCCGAGATGAAATTCGATAAATCGGACCGGTCCGTCGTCCAGTCGCGCGTTTTCTTTTCACCGGGACTGGTAAACTGGCTGTACATCTTATACAGGGCGCCGTCCCGGTCCAGCCCTTCCCGCTCAAGCAGGTCTTCTTCCGGCTCTTCGATGAATGCAAAGACACCGTGGAACTGACCGTTTCGCCGTCCGTGCATCGAAAACGATTCCGGTCCGGGACTGCCGCACCAGTCGTACACTTCAAACGCAAGCTGCTGTCGGATATAGGCCTTGTCGCTTTGCGTATGGTTCAAATTTATTTCATCGACTTTCGGATTATCCGGGTCATATTCAAAGTTGTGACCTGTATTGAAATTGAATTTCTGATGGACTCGGCCGTTCACGTTTGAGGTGCTTCCGCCGCGTCGATGGATATCAACATTGTCATAGAACTCTTCGCGATAATAAACCGAACCGCGCGTACCGGAGTCTGTTTGTGAGGCAGAGACGTTTTGGACAAACCACTCGATCACCGGCAACTGTGTGCTGACAGTTGGGTCGGCAATGACCGTTCCAAAATATTCCGGCGAATTTGTCGGCCACGGGAACAGCGGATTGCGTGAATCCTGCCCTTGATCGTCTTCTGCCGCGATGTACCATCGCACCATCTGCCCCGGCAAAGAAGCTGCCGCGGGAATCGTTGCGGTATAGATGCCGTCATCGGCTTCGGCGTCTGCACCGCTGCCGGAATCGTTCATGGCAACAGTCGCTTCCGAACCGTACATTACCCGGTAATGCAGCGTGACCGAATCAATCGGATCAGCCGTTTCATCGATCTCGGCGGTAATCACAAGATCTTCCATATCACCCGGACGCGGTGGGTTTTCGGTGACATTGCGAATGGCCGGGCCTAAATTCGGCATAATTCCGCCATTGTCAGAATCAGGAGTGGGTACCATAAAATACCCTTCCATCATCGTTGACAGGTCAACGGTGACATGTTCCGTGGCAGTCAGTTCCGCATCCGCAGCCATGTCACTGCTTCCGGTGCTGGAATTCAAGACATGGATTGCTATGACGTTGGTTCCCTCAACGAGATAGCTGTAGGGGGGTGACAATTCAACCGGAACCCAGCTCGCATCATTCACATAGGAATCCCCATTCAGATCATTGTAATCTTTTTCGCCTGCGGTAACACGCCATCGCGTCACTTCGGTACCGTTAATCCAGACAATACAGCCGTCGTCGATGAACAGGTCCAACTGCATCTGGTCAATTTTACTCAGATCGCTGATGGTAAATTCCTTACGTAGGTAAAGAGAGTGATCGCCTGACGGGTTGGTAATGATTGTTTCAATAAAACTGTCACCATAGCCTATCGAGGCGAATCCTTCCTCCCAGTCTGTTTTTGCGGGCAGATCATTAAAGCCGATCATCCGCCAGGCATCAGCCGGGTCCGAAGGAGCCGATGTAATTGCGTTATAATACCGCCAAACAGAGTCGCGTTCAATCAGGGTATGCTCAATCGTATTTTGGCTGCTGTTGGTGCTGAGACCATAGGAAATATCAGCGTATTGCTGCGGATAAACGCCGTAGGTATGGGCGATGGTTTGACCGTCCGGTTCAACCAGGGCCAGGTACTCTCCCGAACTGCCCAGAGAAAAGTTGGTATGAAGCTCACTTTCCGGGTCTCGCCGATCTTTTTGCGAGGCAAAAATCAGCAGATTTTGGCCCGCCCCAATCGTTACATCCGGCAACTCCCACTTATTCAGGTCATTCGCATTGTCGGTCAGATACCATCCTTTTAGGTTAACTGCGGCGGTGTTAGGGTTATAAAGTTCAAGCCAGTCCGAATAGTGGCCGTCTTCGTCCTTGATCAAAGTTTTATTGGACGTGACAAATTCGCTGATAATCGGTGCGCCTTCTTTCTGCCAGTGTTCAGCAAAAATCGCGAAATCGGCGGCGTTCACACCATCTTCTCCGTTCAGGTCGGCACAGTTGGTGGGGTGTTCCGCACAGCCGGCCGGGTCGAGCCATTGCTCGGCAAAAAGCACCAAATCCGTCAACGACACCACATTGCTGCCGTCCAGATCGCCGACAGGATTGGCATACAGTACAACTGCTGAAAGCAGAATTCCGGCAAGAACGATTGCTGACTGGATTAACTTACGCATATACATAGACTTATATTCCTATTACGGGTCTTGTTGCGAAGATTGAAACACGGCCACCCCGAGCTTTTTTTCGGCATTTTTTCGAGCCAAATGAGCCTGAAAAGCGAAAAAAACACACTTGGACTCTACATAATTATACCAGAAATCCCATTTTTTCTCGGATTATATGACAATTTTTGGGAAAAATGACCGGATTGTGCCTTATATGACTCTATTTCAGGTGTGCGTCGCGGTAATGACGGGGGGAGCGGCCGTGAAATTTCTTGAAGTTTCGCGAAAAATGGTAGGGGTCTTCAAATCCCACCTGACCGGCAATATCCCGAACCCTCAGATTGCTCATCAGCAGCAAACTGGCTGCCTTATTGAGTTTCAGGCGCATGATGTATTCGTGCGGCGTGATCTTGGCAAATTGCTTGAAAAGCCGTGACAGGTAGCGGACATTGATATCGCAGGCTTTGGCGACTTGGCCGGGACCGACAATGTGAGAAAAATTCTCGTCAATATACTTGCGGCAATGCTGATACGTTCTCTTGGAAAGCGTCGAAGAAACCTCACTGTCAGATAAATCCGCCGATTGTTCCAGCAGCAGTGCAAGCAGATAGCTGGCGCACAACTGCTGGGTCCACTCATTCTTCTGCAGCCCTTTTTTGAGAATCGTTTCCGCTAAATAAAGCATTTCCCCCGGCTTGGACAGCGGCATGACATTGTTTTTATCAAGCCCCAGCGTCCGGAACAGTTCCTTGGCACGGGTGCCGGTAAACGCGATAAAGATATGCTCCATGGGGGTTGCCGGGTCGGATTTGTAATGATGTTTCATGCCGGGCATAAAACCGCCGATGACCCCTTTTCTCAGTTCATATTCACGTTTTTCCACGTTCAGCTTACAGCGGCCGTGGACGGGAATTTCAATGACAAAGTAGGGATAGGTGTTGCGTTTGATTTCAAAGTCCGGGGCGCATTTCTCATGTCCGCCGAAAACAATGGCCAACTCCGCCTTAGACTGCGGGCGCGTCTCAAAGAAGAAATACCGAGACTGCACAACATGCCCCTCATGGGCCAAGGCGCGTTTCTTTTCCGTTTTTTTCGACAGTGCGGCAGCCATCATGATCCTTATACAGAGGTCTTAAGTTACCAATATCCATCATTTTATTACGCCAATCTATTGTGTTCAAGGCTTTTTTGATTATTATTTGAAAGTGACGAAGACACGCGGTGCGGGTGCGCCGTTATGGATACAAAAACGATAGATAAAAGGCTCAAGGAACTCAAAAATGAAGAAAGATAAAGATCAACACTATAAATACATTCGCCTGGTGGGCGATGAACGTCGAAAAGGCCAGACTCTGGCGGAAGTGTCAAAGCACTGGCAGGGCGACAAAGAGTGCTACGCATTCATCAGCCCGCATGATGATGATGTGATTCTCGGTGCCGGCCTGTTCATGCAGTTGGCGATGGAAGAAGGCGTTCCGGTACATGTCGTCATCGTCACCGACGGCAGCATGGGTTACTGCAGCATGGAAGAAAAGGAAACGATTGCGAATATCCGAAAACAGGAAACTTACGACTGCTACGAATCGCTGGGCATTCCGAAAGAGAACATCCACTGGCTGGGCTTTCCGGATTGTTCATTAAACAGTTTCCGCGGTCGCCGACTGGCCGAAGCCGATGACCCGGGAGTCGTCGCCGGCTATACCGGTCTGCAGAATGCCTTCACCCATGTCCTGCGAAAGATCGGGCCGACACAGTGTTTTGTGCCGACTTTCAACGACCTGCATCCCGACCACAAAATTACGTATTCGGAATTGCTGATCAGCCTGTTCCATGCCGGCGGAGGCATTTGGCCGGAACTGGGCAGCCCGCTGGAAAAAACGCCGTATGTCCATGAGATGGCCATCTACTGTGATTTCCCGGAACCGCCGACACTGCGTCTGCACACCTCCGAAGAAGTGCTTGAGAAAAAACTGGAAGCGATTGGTGCTTATAAGTCCCAGAAGCAGATTGCCTCGCTGATCGAAGGCGTGCGTGCCTCAGGGCCGTATGAATACATCCGTTCGCTCAACTTCCAGCTCTACAAGCCGCAGCGATACATGGATATGTTTGAGAAAAAACATCACATTCCGTTTGTACGATAGAGGAACGCATGGGACAAAAGATTCTCTATCTTGGCGATACTGCACTGGATCAGGCGGCTTCTTACTTGGCCGGCATTCTCGAACACGCGCAGGTGGAATTTGACTACCTGCCTTCAGACAAGGCGTTTACGGACGATTTATTAACCGAGGACGTTGCGGCGATGGTTATCAGTGACTATCCATCGGCGAATTTCACCGAAGCTCAGCTTTCTCGCCTGAGTGAACGTGTCCATGAAGGCATGGGGCTATTGATGATTGGCGGATGGGAGTCATTTACCGGCTGCGCGGGCGGTTACAACTCGACCTGTCTGAAAGATATTCTGCCGGTACAGATGAGCGATGCTGATGACCGTGTCAATAGCGCTGCCGCTTGTGTAATTCGTCAGGACGCCGACCACCCGATCGTCGATTCCGTACCATTCCGGCAGTCGCCGCCGTGCCTGACCGGTTACAATCGCCTGACGGCAAAGCCTGAAACACAGACGGTACTGTCAGTCCTCAAGCACAGTATTACGGACGGACCGGACGGCTTTACATTTGCCTGCGAACATACCGATCCGCTGCTGGTAGTTGGGGTTTGTGGTAAAGGTCGTGTGGCCGCTTATGCAAGTGATGTCGCGCCGCACTGGGCGGGCGGTTTTGTGGACTGGGGCGAAAAACACATCGCCCTGAAAGCCCCCGGTGCTGAAGAAGTTGAAGTGGGCAACTGGTATATCCGGTTTTTCAGGCAATTGATTCAATGGATAAGTGAATAAAGACAAAACACAAAATATAAAGGGATGAAGTTATGTTAAAAGGTAATGCAATTATTGGTCAGTCCGGCGGACCGACATCCGTGATTAACGCGTCGCTGGCCGGTGCGGTTGTCGCGGCAAGCAAATTTGAAGGTATCGAAAAAATGCTGGGAATGCGTTACGGCATCGAAGGCTTTATGGCTGAGAAGATGGTCGATTTCGGCCAGCAAACCCCGGAAGTCATCGAAGGCCTGAAAACAACGCCGTCCAGTGCGTTAGGCTCCTGCCGCCATAAACTCAAAGAAGAAGATCTGCCGGTCATTTTGGAATTGCTGAAAAAGTACAACATCCGCTATGTCTTCTTAATTGGCGGAAACGACACAATGGATACGATTCACCGCCTGGAAGCCTACGCCCAAAAGGAAGGCTATGAACTCATCGGCGTTGGGATTCCCAAGACCGTTGATAATGACCTGTTCGGCACCGACCATACACCGGGCTTTGCCAGTGCCGCACGCTACATGGCGTTGTCCGTCATGCAGGCCGGTGTTTTGACGCGTGACATGCAGAAGGTTGACCAGTTTGTCGTCTATCAGTGCATCGGACGTGAAGCCGGCTGGCTTGTCGGTGCCACGGCTGCCGGCAAGAAAAGCCCCGCCGACGCCCCGCATATCATGTGTATGCCGGAACGTCCGTTTGAAAAGGAAAAATTCCTAGCTGATGTCAAAAAGTGTTACGATGAATACGGTTTCGTTTCCGTCGTTTGCGGCGAAGGCATTACGTTTGCTGACGGCAGACCGGTATCCGCTTCAGAGACTGAAGATAAGTTTGGCAACGTTGAATTCGGCGCGATGGGCGGCACCAGTGCGGCGATGGCTCTGCATCGGATGATTTCGGATGAATTCGGTTTCCGTGGCGAGTTCCAGATTACCGAATCGCTGCCGATGTGTGCCGCTGACCGGGCCGTTCAGCAGGATATCGACGAGGCATTCATGGCCGGCCAAAAGGCAGTCGAACTGGCCGCCGAAGGCAAAACCGGCGTCATGGTCACACTGGAAAGAGAACCTGGCGACAGCTATGTCTGCACCACCGGCACCGCGCCGCTCAGCGATGTTGCCGTCCGTGCCAAACCCATGCCGGACGAATACATCAACGCCGAAGGCAACTTTGTCACCGATGCGTTCTTCGATTACCTGCGTCCGCTGGTTGGCGACATGCCCGAATATGTGACACTGAAATCTTAACCACTCGAAATCCATTAGGAGATTATCATGAAAAATGAAGAAAAATACATGCAGTTTTCACTGGTTCAGGAAATGATGGACACTCCCGGCGTTCTGAAAAACTTTAAGCTGGACGATGCAGGCGATGTTGTTGAAGCGATTAAAAGCGTCGGCAAGCTCTTTATGACCGGTGAAGGTTCCAGCCGGATTTTCCCCGCTAAGAATGCCATCTATACAGCAATGTGCGAAGGCACTTCGTTGGATCTGGCTACCGACGGTGGCCGCCAGGCAGCCGAGTATGATCTGTCTGACTATGTGGTCTTCGGTGCTTCCAACAGCGGTTCGACCAAGGAAGTCATTGCACTGCTGAATAAGATCAAAGCCGGTCATGACGGTCTGTTTGGCCTGACAGCTCGTGAAAACACCAAGTTGTCAGAAATGGCGAAAAAGACCTTCGTCTTGAGTTGCGGCTGGGAACAGGCCGTTGCCGCGACCAAGAGTGTTGCCGAACAGGCACTGTTCTACCAGGAACTGCTGGCGCAGGCCAAGGGCACGACGCTCGCCGACCAGTTTGCCGCTTTGGGCGATGCGGTCGAAGACGCTCTCACACTGGATATCGATCCGGAACTGACAAAGAAAATTGCCAACGCCGGAACGATTTACTTTGCCGGACGTAATGACGGCGTTGCCGAAGAACTGACCCTGAAGACGAATGAAATTACCCGTAAAAAGAGCGACTTCCTTGAAGGCACCTATGCGGTTCACGGTATCGAAGAAGTCATGAACGCCGACGACGTGGTCATCCTGATCAACCCGTTTGAAGCCGAACTCGAAAAGATCAAGGAAACCCTCGCCGATGGCGTTGGCCTGACCGTCATTGCAGTCAGTGACAAAGACACGATCTTCCCCACGATCAAGGTCAAAGATGTCGGCCTGCTGAGCAACTATGTGTATCTGGCCGCCGGCTGGAATATTCTGGTTGAAGTCGGTGTTTCGCTGGATATCAACCTTGATAAGGCCGAACGTGCCCGCAAAGTCGGAAACGAGTTTGTTGAATAAGAAAATCGTCGAAATCCCAGCTTTTTGTTGACGAATTCGTAAACAAAAATTTTGGGTTGCATCAAAACACCTCTGCCTATAGTATTATTGGCCCACTGCGTTTTGCCGTCTGAAAAGGACGGCAAAACGTGGTTTCTTTATGGGAAATGAATCAAGCTTTGAAGTATTAATTTTTCTTGAAAGGAAAGAGGCCGTTTATGGACAGAAAAGCCGCTTTTTTTGCGCTTGTTGTTTTGATGTCATTGCCGATCATGGCACAATCGAATGACTGGGAAAATGAAACCATCATTGCCATTGGCAAGGAACCGCCGCGGGCCAGCGGCCTTTCATTTGATTCGGTTAAAGCCGCTCAGAAAGGCTATGATTGGAACACACCGAAAGAATTAGTCGCCAAACGGTATGCTTCCGATTATTTCCAGTCCTTAAATGGTGACTGGAAATTCAACTGGGTCAAGCACCCCGACCTGCGTCCACAGGATTTTTACCGCCCCGATTACGATGTCAGCGATTGGGATGACATTACTGTTCCTGCCAACTGGGAACTGGAAGGCTACGGCACGCCCATTTATACGAATGTGACATTTCCGCATCCGCGCAAGCCTCCGCTGATTTTGGCCGATGTGCCGGACCATTATACCGCCGCACGCGAACCGAACCCGGTTGGGTCATATCGCCGTACGTTTACCGTTCCGAGCAATTGGAAAGGCCGTCAGGTCTTCGTTCATTTTGCGGGTGTTTCTTCGGCGTTTTACCTGTGGGTTAACGGCGAAAAAGTCGGTTACAGCCAGGGCAGCCGTTTGCCGGCAGAATTTAACATTACACAATACCTCAAGCCCGGCGAGAATATACTGGCCGCCGAAGTCTATCGCTGGTGCGACGGCAGTTACCTCGAAGACCAGGACTTCTGGCGTTTAAGCGGAATTTATCGCGATGTCTTTTTGTTTGCAAAGCCGAATCTCGGCATCTGGGATTACAAGATTGAAACCGACTTGGATGATAACTACAAGGACGCGAAACTAAAGATCAAGGCGACCATTCGCAACTGGACCAATGAAACACAGAAGCAATACGATATTTGTGCCCGCTTGTTTGACGCAGAGGGTGAAGAAATTGCATTGTTCAATACCGCCGGTCCGAGTGAAGTACTTGAACCGGGGCAATCGACTGGGCTGGTATTAGGCTTTGATGTGAAGAATCCCAAGAAGTGGACTTCTGAAACACCCAATCTTTATACGTTAACGATTGAACTTCATAAAGACGGCGACGGACGAAATCCCTGTGATGTTGTTGCCTGTAAAGTGGGATTCCGCGAAATTGAAATCAAGAATCAGCAGATTTATATCAATGGCGTGCCGGTTCTCTTTAAGGGTGTTAACCGCCACGAGCATGACCCGGACCACGGCCATGCACTGTTGCCGGAGCCCATGATTCGGGATATGGAGTTGTTCAAGCAGAACAACATCAATACCGTGCGTACCTGCCACTATCCCGATCAGCCGATCTGGTATGATCTGTGTGATTTTTATGGAATTTATGTGATTGACGAAGGGAACGTCGAATCACACGGCATGGGCTACGGCAAGGAATGCCTCGGTCATGTCCCCAGTTGGGAACTGGCCCATGTGGACCGTGTTGAACGCATGATTCACCGTGACAAAAACCATCCATCCGTTGTGATCTGGTCGATGGGCAACGAAGCCGGTCCGGGGCGCAATTTCAAAGCATGTCGAGAAGCCATGCGTGCGATTGACCTGTCGCGTCCGATTCACTATGAAGGCATGAACTCCGTGGGCGATATCGACAGTGTCATGTATCCGTCTGTCGAACGGATGGATCAGGTTGGACGAAGTGATTCTCCCAAACCGTTCATTATGTGCGAATACGCCCACGCGATGGGCAATGCTATCGGTAATCTGCAGGAATACTGGGACACCATTGAAAAACACCCCCGGCTGATCGGCGGCTGCATCTGGGACTGGGTCGATCAGGGCCTGCGGAAATACACCGGTTTCAAAAATGCCGATGGAAGCCCTGAATGGTACTATGCCTACGGCAGTAACTATGGCGACCATCCCAACAGCGGAAACTTCTGCTGCAATGGTGTCGTCGGTCCCGCCCAGGAAGAAACCGCCAAGCTGCGTGAGGTCAAAAAAGTCTATCAATATGTCAAGTTCGCACTGGCAAAGACGATCGCCGATGAAATTCAAATTCAGCTATCCAACCGTTACTACTTCACTAACCTGAACCGGTTCCGCGGCGAATGGACACTGCTTGAAGACGGCCTGATAGTCGAGAAGGGCAGTTTTAAAGTGCCGGATATTGCCGTCGGCAAGTCCGCGGTCGTTAAGCTGCCGATTGCTCGACCCAAGTTAAAGGCTGGAGCCGAATATTTCCTGAACGTCCGCCTGCTGGATCCCAAAAAGACATTCTATGCGGACAAAGGGCATGTTTACGCAACGGGGCAATTGGTGCTCCCGTATAAGGTGCCGTCGGCATCTGCGATTGCGACCAAATCCATGCCCAAACTAACCGTGATACAGGAAAACGCTGGCATTACCGTGAAAGGAAATGCCTTCGCCGCCAACTGGTCCGCCGACAGCGGCACGCTGTCTTCACTGGTTTATAACGGCAAAGAAGTTCTGCATCGCGGCTACGGCCCGCAGTTAAATGTCTATCGTGCGTTTGTTGATAATGACAAGTGGTTCAGCGGCAGCTTCCGTAAAGCCGGTCTGGCAAGCCTTATTTTTACCGTTAAAGACATGCGTGTCGAGCAGGTCAACGACCGAATCGCCCGCGTAGAAGTGGTAACCGATTGTCTCTCCTCCAACGGCAGCCCCTGCGGGTTTACACATACTGCCGTCTTTACGATTTTCGGTAACGGCTGGATTGATGTCCAGAATGATATTGTACCGTTTGGTTCGGTACCGACGCTTCCGAAGGTAGGTGTCCAGATGATGCTGCCGGGTGACTATGAAACGTTTACCTGGCTGGGACGCGGCCCGCATGAAAGCTATGTGGATCGCCTGCAAAGCGCTGATGTCGGCGTGTATCAGGGCAGTGTCGCCGAACAGTATGAAATGTATGTCCGCCCGCAGGAAAACGGCAATAAGGCTGACGTTCGCTGGGCGGCCCTGACCAACGAGGATGGTCGAGGTATGATGGTCATTACCGACGACCTGTATTCGGCATCTGCGCTGCATTATACCGCCGCTGATCTGAATGATGCCCGGAATACCCACCGCCTTACGCCGCGTGAAGAAGTCGTTCTGTGTATTGATGCTGTACATATGGGATTGGGCGGCGCAAGCTGTGGCCCCGCCCCGATGAACAAGTATAAGTGTAAGACCGGCCCGACTCAGATGCGTTACACGATTTGCCCGGTCAAAACCCGCGATGTCGAGAAAATGGCTGCTTTGGCAAGACAGTTTGTTCCCGTTCCAAAGGCACCGACCTTTACCGAAACCAAGGTCAAAAAATCCGGCAAGGGACACTCCCGCCAAATCCGGCTGAGCGGCCCGAAAGACATGCAGATTGTTTACTGGTTTGACAGTCTGACATCGCCGGCCAATCCGCAGGTTTATACCAAGTCGTTTGTTTTTGACCGGGCCGGTGTGATTTACGCACAGGTCCGTGCCGAAAGCGGTCTGGTCAGCCTGCCGGTACAGAAAAGGTATGAGGCGTTTGTTGATTTACTCGATCTGGACAAAAGCACCTGGAAAGTTAAAGCCGACAGCATTCAGCCCGGTGAAGGCCCGGCCGCCAATGCGATTGACGGTAATCTCGAAACCTTCTGGCACACCAACTGGGAGACCAGCAAGGATCCGATGCCGCATGAAATTCAGCTGGACCTTGGCAAGACATATAATTTAATCGGTTTCAAGTATCTCGGTCGTCGGGATATGGCGAACGGACGAATCAAAGATTATGAATGCTATGTCAGTACGGATGGCAAGGATTTTCAGCGTGTCAAAAAAAGCCGTCTTCAAAATAATGCGGAATGGCAGCAGGTACGTTTCAGCAAGCAGGTCAAAGCACGCTTTATTAAGCTCAAAGCACTGAACGAACACGGCGGCAATTTCTACACCACCGTTGCTGAGCTGGACGTGCTGGCGATTGAATAATTTCAGGCATAATTATTTCAGATAACAGGGAAATAAACGCTTACAACCGAAAAACAGGAGATATTTTATGAAGACTCAAAAAGAAACGTGTTTTATCGTCGCCGGTTTAGTTTTACTGATGGCTTTTTCCGGTTGTTCGCTGCTTTCTCCAACATCTGAAACAATTTTACCCAGCTATGCACCGCCGCAGGACGTAGAAGCGGCGCTGGAACAGGCCGGTGATAACCGAGACCAGCTTGAAGCGGTTCTGACGCATTATCATGATCGCCGCGATTCGGTGAAGCTCAAAGCCGCCGAGTTTTTGATTGCCAATATGCCCGACCACAGCTTTGTGCAAATCGGCTGGGTGGGTGCTAATGGTGAAGAACTCGATTTTGATGCGCTGGATTATGCCAACTACGAAGAGGCCCTGACGGCCATGGAGCAGTTGGAAAAGCAGCACGGCGAGATCAATTACAAAAAAACACAACAGGTGAAGGATATTGAGGTTGCGACGACTAATTATCTGATTGAAAATATCGATCTGGCCGTCGAGGTCTGGCAGACCAAGCCGTGGGCCAAAGACCTGCCGTTTGAGTATTTCTGTGATTATATTCTGCCGTACCGTGGCTCCAACGAACCGCTGTCGGATTGGCGAAAACCGCTGATGACGCGATATCTGGATGCCGCCGATGGTGTTAAAGGTGATGATACCGTCAAGACGATTACTGGCAAAATGCAAAAGGACGTTCATAAGGTCGTTCGTTTCAGCAGCCTGTATTACATGCATCCGACTGACCAGAGTTTCGACGAGATGTGCGTTTCACGCACGGGCCGTTGCGAAGATATTACCAACATGATGACCTATGCCATGCGTGCCAATGGATTTGCATCGGCGTCTGATTACACACCCGCCTGGGCCGACCGTGACAACAACCACGCCTGGCAGGTCGTGTTGGACGCCGACGGAAAAGCCAATGCCGGCTTGACCAATCGAGCGGCTAAGATCTATCGCAAGACATTCTCGACACAAAAGGACAGTCTCGGCAATATCAAGGGCGAAGATGTCAAAGTTCCCCGCTGGCTTTCCGGTCGGCATTACATCGACGTCACCGATGAATATATGACTCCGAGCGATGTAACAATCGCCTTGACCAATGAGCCGAACGAGCCGACGCCGTTTGCTTATCTGTGTGTGTTCAACGGGGGCAGATGGACACCGATCCATTGGGCGAAAATTCAGAACGGGCAGGCAACCTTTACAAAGATGGGACGCGACATTGCGTATCTGCCGGTTTATTATGTTCAGGAACAACTCCAGCCAGCCGCGGCGCCGTTTATTCTTCACAAAGACGGCCGCGTACAAACGCTCAATGGCGGTACTGACGAAACAACCGACAAGTTCGAAATCACCACCACCAAACCGGTAACCGCCGATGCTGACACCTTGGTAGATTTTCCGCGTATGGTTGTCAAGCCGGGCAAAGCCTACGAATTATTTGTGTGGGACGACAACAAATGGACGACGGTTGCCAAAACGACCGCCAAGAGTCCGTCATTGGTTGCTGAGGTTGCCGCCGGTAACCGTCTGTTCTGGTGTGTTGAGCAGGGCGGCAGAAAACTCGAACGGATTTTCCTCTTAGAGGACAATCAGCAAATCATGTATTGATTACAGATGCTGCTGGCGATACTGCTGCGGCGAATGACCGTGGAATTTCCGAAAGCTCTTTGAAAAGTGGTATGGGTCGCTGAATCCAACCTGGTAGGCGACTTCCTTGACCGCTAAATCCGTTGTTAAGAGCAAATAGGCCGCCTTATTCAGCTTCAATCGCATCAGGTACTGATTCGGTGGGATATGACAATAGCGTTTAAACAGCGATGACATGTAACGCACATCGATGTTGCATTCTTCCGCGACTTGTCCGGGTGACTTAATGGACGAAAAATGCGTGTCAATAAACTTCTTGCATTCCAGGTAAGTCTTCATGGAAATCGAGAAGTTCTTTCTCGACCGGGTGACGGCCGAGGCCTGTTCCAGCAGCAGAATACGCAGATAATTACAGCAGATTTCCTGTGAATACTCCGGTTTATTCAGGCCGATGTGCAGGATTTTCTGAAAAATCGCCAGCGTTTCGTCCTGATTCAGTTCATCAAGGATATGCCGTTCGCCGAGCGTGCTTTTGCGAAACAGGCTTTCAGCCTGGTTTCCGGCAAAAGTAATAAAAATATGTCGCATCGGATCGGCGGCGTCCGCAATGTAGTGATGAGCCGTCCCAGGCGCGAATCCCGTTAAAACGCCCGGTTTCAGAGACAGACGATTGGAGCCGATTTCCAGCGTTCCCTTGCCCTGAAGCGTATATTTGACAAAAAAATATGGGTAATTGGTCCGGTTGATCTCGAAATCCGGGGCACACTGTTCATATCCGCCGCAGACAATGGCCAACTCCTGGTTAAAATCAGGAGAGGTGTCATAATAATAATACGTCGCATCCAGCACATGTCCGGGTTGTCCGGAAGTATATTTTGTCTTGATTTGCGGCATAATTGGGTTCCCTGGCCGGCGCTTAAAATATATTACGAATTTACATCATAATATTACAATGGTCTATTGTAATCAAGCCAGAAATGACTACCCTATGAAAACGATATTACTAATCTATATTCGATGCAGATTGAACTGACGTTTGTCAATCAATCGGAATCGTTGAGTAAAGCTCCATTATGGGTGGAATAACGCAATGAAGAATCGAAGTCAATGGACAATTCCGGCGGTGATTTTGGTGATGGTATTGGCAGCAGGATTTGTCAATGCCGCCGAAAAAAAAGCTCCCAAAACAATTCGAGCCGCACGTTCTGTCCATCTTGGCTATAAAGCACCCGAGGGTGTCCTGTTTTATAACGAGGTGGCCGTCGAACAGTCCCAAAAGGGCACCTATTTTTGTGCTTGCGGATTTTTGCACGGGTACTTTGGTATTCAGGAACGCAACAACGACAAAGTAGTCATTTTCTCCATCTGGGATCCCGGCAATCAGAATAACCCCAATGTTGTCGAAGAAGAAAAGCGTGTCAAACTGCTTTATAAAGACCCCGATGTTTACACCGGCCGCTTCGGCAACGAGGGAACCGGCGGTCAGAGCTTTTTGAAATACGACTGGAAACCGAATCAGACATACCGTTTTCTGGTTCAGGCCGTTGTTCGAGGTGACCGTACAGAATTTTCCGGCTATTTTTACATGAATGAACAGCAGCAGTGGAAACACCTTGTGACATTCTCTACACTTGCCAACGGCGACCTTCTCAAGGGCTATTATGCGTTCATCGAAGATTTCCGCCGGGACGTCAAAAGTGTCCGGGAAGTAAGGAAGGCTCAATTTGGCAACGGCTGGGTTAAAACGCCGAAGGGGCAATGGATTGCACTGACCCAGGCGCAGTTTACCGCCGACGGAACTCCGCTGATGAATATTAATGCCGGCCCGGTCGAAGGCGGATTTTTCCTGCAAACCGGCGGTCAAACAAAAAATCAAACACCGCTGTGGTCTTCCATGGAACGGTTGCCGAGTGGTCTGAAATTACCGCAATCTTTGAAGCCGTCAACAAAGAAAGAAAAGTAAATGCAATAAAAGTGTGATTTGCGAAGTATTATTTATCGAATGCTGATTGCAAAGTATATACTAATCTTTTCAGGAGAGATAAAATGAATAATCAATTGGACCGAAGAAATTTCTTAAAAAGTGGCGTGGTTGCAGGTGCTTCAATGGCGTTGGCCGGGATGGCGTCTTCCGGCTGTGCAAAAACCTATGCGGCAGGGGGAAAACCCGGATTCAATATGTCCGGCTACCGTGCGCCCAAGATTCCGACCGTCCGGATTGGTTTTGTCGGCCTGGGCATGAGAGGCCCCGGTGCCGTCAAACGCATGACGCATGTTGAAGGCGTTGAGATTACCGCTATTTGCGACAAGCGTAAATCCTGTACCGATAAGGTTGAGAAAATGCTGGCTGACCGCGGTTTTCCGAAACCGGCCGTTTATACCGGTTCCGAAGACGCCTGGGAGAAGATGTGTCAGCGTGACGATCTTGATTTGATTTACATTGCCACACCGTGGGAACTGCACGCTCCAATGGCCGTTTATGCAATGAAACACGGCAAGCACGCCGCCATCGAAGTGCCCGCCGCCACCACCATGGAAGAATGTTGGCAGTTGGTCAAGACCTCCGAAGCAACCAAAAAACATTGTGTGATTCTCGAAAACTGCTGCTATGATTTCTTTGAAATGCTTACGCTGAACATGATCCGTCAGGGCATGTTTGGTGACGTACTCCACGGCGAAGGCGCCTACATCCACGATCTCGTAGGCCTCAACTTTAACAAAAACGGTTATGCAGACATGTGGCGTCTGAAACACAACGCTAAATTCAACGGCAACCTGTACCCGACGCACGGTCTCGGCCCGATCTGCCAGTGCATGGACATCAATCGCGGTGATCGCATGGATTACCTGACAGCGATGGCCACAAATGATTTCACCATGAATGCCGAAGCAAAAAAGCGTGCGGCGAAAGACAGCTTCTACCAGCCGTATGTCGATCAGCCGTATCGCGGCAACATGAATACCACCCTGGTTCGCACGGTGAAAGGCCGGACCATCATGATTCAGCATGATGTCAGCTCGCCGCGCCCGTATTCTCGTATTCATTTGGTTTCCGGCACCAAGGCATTCGCCCAGAAGTGGCCCAAGCAGCATATCGCATTCGGTCACAGTGCCATATCCAATGAAAAAATGAAGGAACTGCGTGAAAATTACTCACCGGAAATCATCACCCGGATCGGCGAAATGGCTAAAAAGGTTGGCGGTCACGGCGGTATGGACTTCCTGATGGACTGGTCGCTGATTAATTCGCTGCGAAATGGTCTGCCGGTTGATATGGACTGTTACGATGCGGCCCTGTGGTCCTGTATCACACCGCTGTCGATTGAGTCTATCGCCAACCGCTCAAATTCAGTCGATGTGCCGGACTTCACCCGCGGCAACTGGAAGACCAACAAACCGGTCGCGCTGGAATTGGAAGCCATTACCGGCGTTCGCGGTATCAAAAAGGCCGATTCTTCAGGTCAGTTGAACGTTTGATAGCCTTCCATCTAAGCGAATAATGAGATTTTATTCCCGTCAAGGCGGGAATCCAGATAAAATGCCGTCAGTCGTCTTTTTTATTGGTAAAAGGCGATTGACGGCACTGCTGTTCTACCTATAATATGGTGAAAAAAGGAAAGTTTTAGTGACAATGAAGAAAACGCTATTAATTCTCGCAGCCGGAATGGGCAGTCGGTACGGCGGTCTCAAGCAAATTGACCCGGTTGGCCCTAATGGCGAAGTCATTATGGATTATTCGTTTTATGATGCGATCCGGGCAGGTTTCAATAAACTTGTCTTTGTGATTCGTCCGGACTTTGAGGACGAATTCCGAAAGAAAATCGGCACCAAACTCGACGGACGCGCCGAAGTCGTATTCGCCTATCAGCAGCTTGATGCCTGTCTGGAAGGGTTTCCGATTCCGGAAGGTCGCGAAAAGCCCTGGGGAACCGGTCATGCCATCCTGGTCACTCAGGATGTGATTAACGAACCCTTTGCGGTGATTAATGCGGATGATTACTACGGCGTCGAAGCCTACCGAATGATGGCCGAACAGTTGGAAAAAATGGCTGATCCAAACAGCGATGAATATTCCATGGTTGGCTATATCCTGCGAAATACATTGTCCGATCATGGGACGGTCGCCCGCGGTGTCTGTGAGTATTCGCCGGAGATGTTCATGTCAACTGTCACCGAACGGACCAGTATCCGCAAAGAGGGCGATGCTGCGGTCTATGTTGACGAACAAGGCGATGAACAGTCGCTGACCGGTGACGAAATCGTCTCGATGAATCTCTGGGGTTTCGGCCCGGACATCTTTGCCCATTTGAAACAGCAATTTTCCCAGTTTCTACAGGAACAGGGCGGTGAGCTGAAAACTGAATTCTTCATCCCATCTGTTGTGGACAAGCTTGTTCAGGATGGTGTGAAAAAAGTCAAAATTCTCAAGACCCACGACAATTGGTTTGGCGTGACCTACCGAGAGGACAAAGAGAACGCACAGGCATGTGTCAAGAATTTGATCGACCGGGGCGTTTATCCCGAAAATCTGTGGGCTTAATGGAAACGAATAAGGATATTCAGAATATCAGGAGAAATTCATGAAACATACATATTTTGTATTGTTGGCAATGGTCAGTTTGATGGCACTGGTTTCCTGCACTCAAGCCGAGATTTCAGTAATCCCGCAGCCGGTCAGTGTCGTTGAGCAGTCTGGTACATTTGAATTGACACCGAAAACGACGATTGTTGTTGACAAGAAAACAGAAGAACTGGGCTATCAGCTTATGAACATGCTGGCACCGGCAACCGGTTATTTGCCGACCGTTCAGCAGAAAAAGGCCAAGAGCAACTGCATCGTTCTCTCGCTGAATTCCAAGCTGAAAGACCTGGGCACCGAAGGTTACAAACTCACCGTGACTTCAAAAAAAGTGCTGATTGAAGCGCCGGAAAAGGCCGGTGTTTTTTACGGGATGCAGACGCTGCGACAACTGCTGCCGGTGGAAATCTATCGGCAGGCAACCGTTAAGGGCGTCGAATGGAAGATTCCCTGTGTGACCATCGAAGATACACCGCGTTTCCAGTGGCGGGGGATGCACCTGGACGTCGCACGTCATTATATGCCCAAAGAGTTCGTCAAAAAGTTTATTGACCTGCTGGCGATGCATAAGATGAACTCCTTCCACTGGCACCTGACCGAGGACCAGGGCTGGCGCATCGAAATCAAAAAATACCCCAAGCTGACTGAAGTCGGAGCCTGGCGAAAAGAAACCGTGATCGGCAAGAATACCGGCAAATATGACGGCAAGCCTCACGGCGGCTTCTATACACAGGATGATGTCCGTGAAATCGTGGAATATGCCCGCCAGCGGTACATTAATGTTGTTCCGGAAATCGAGATGCCTGGTCATTCCCAGGCGGCCATCGCGGCGTATCCCGAATTGGGCAATACTGACAAGAAACTGGAAGTCTTCACTAAGTGGGGCGTCAACCCCAATGTTTACAATGTCGATGACAGTACGATTGCTTTCCTGCAGGACGTGCTGACCGAAGTACTCGAACTGTTCCCCAGTGAATTTATTCACATCGGCGGCGACGAATGCCCCAAAACACAGTGGAAAAACAGCCCGAAGGCACAGGCCAAAATCAAAGCGCTGGGCATCAAGGACGAACACGAGCTGCAAAGCTGGTTCATTAAGCAGATGGATACATTCCTGGACAAACGTGGTCGTCGATTGATCGGCTGGGACGAAATCCTCGAAGGCGGCCTGGCACCGGGCGCAACGGTCATGTCCTGGCGAGGCGAGAAGGGCGGTATTACCGCTGCTAAAGCCGGCCATGATGTCGTGATGGCTCCCAATAGCCACACTTATTTTGATCATTATCAGGCCAATCCGAAAAACGAACCGTTTGCCATTGGTGGGTTTTTGCCGCTGCAAAAGGTCTATAGCTACAATCCGATTCCCAAAGCCCTGAACGCCGAAGAGGCCAAGCGCGTGTTGGGTGCTCAGGCGCAGTTGTGGTCGGAATATATTCCCAACGCCAAGCATTGCGAATATATGGCATATCCGCGAACTTGCGCATTGGCTGAAACCGTTTGGACGCCTTTGGAAAAGAAAGATTACGACCTGTTCCGCGAACGTTTAGAGACACATCTGCAGCGCCTGGAAATTCTCGATGTGAATTTCCGAAAACTGGACAAGGCCCAGCCCGTCATTGGACGCTGGAAATCCGGCCAGACCGACGAAAGCTTTAAGCCGTTGCAGTGGGATATCACCAAGGCTGTCAAAGAGGCCGGAACCTATCAGGTGATGTTTCAATACACCGGCGGCGAACATCGTCTGGATATCAAGTCAGTTGAACTGCTGGCCAATGATAAGGTGATTGCCGAAGACGCCCATCCTGGCGTTACCGGTGGCAGTACCAAAGACAATGTTTATACCGTTAGCGTTGATAAACTGGACAAAAATGCCCGTTACACGATTCGAGCGGTTGTTCGCAGTGACGGCGGCGCCGACTCGAACGGCGATGTCTTTCTTGCTAAACAATAACTGTTAAAATTTAATCTTCGGACAGAAGGGATTGATGATGGAATTTGATCTCAAGAGTATTGCCGGTAAGTTTCAGGTTTATGGCGACTATATTTCGGGCCAGCCCTACGGAACCGGGCACATCAACGATACGTTTGCGGTGACTTACAGTCAGGCGGGCCATCTGGTTCGCTATATTTTGCAGCGGATCAATCATAACGTGTTCAAACAGCCGATTCTGCTGATGAACAATGTCGAGCGTGTGGTCAACCATATTCGGCAAAAGCTGGTCGCTGAAGGTGTTGAAGATGTCTCACGCCGCGTCCTGACCCTGATTGAGACGACCGATGGTGCCGCTTATCACCAGGATGCCGACGGCAATGTCTGGCGGATGTATTTCTTTATCGAAGGCGCCCAAACCTACGATGTACTCGAATCGATCGATCAGGCCCGCTTGGCAGCACAGGCGTTTGGCCATTTCCAGGGCCAGTTGGCGGATTTACCGGAGCCGCCGCTGGGTGAAACCATTCCTGATTTCCACAATGGCCCCAAACGCTTCCAGACATTCCTGGAAGTACTGGAAAAAGATGCACATAACCGTGCGGCATCCGCTAAGGCCGAAATCGATTACCTGACCGCCAATGGTGGCATCTTTGACGTTTTCCCAAAGCTGGTTGAAAGCGGCGTAATCCCCATGCGGATTACCCACAACGACACAAAGATCAATAACATCATGATTGACGACAACACCGGCGAGGCGACTTGTGTCATCGACCTGGATACAGCGATGCCGGGATTGGCTCTGTATGATTTTGGTGATATCGTTCGCACGACTGTTTCGACCGGTGCCGAAGACGAAGTCGATTTGTCCAAAATTGAAGCCCAGGTGCCGCGGTTCGAAGCCATCGTCGAAGGCTATTTGGCCGGGGCGGGCAGTTTCCTCAATCCGACGGAAGTCGATCACATGGTTCACGGCGGCAAGATGATTACC
>JANQGW010000069.1 GCA_028282905.1 Sedimentisphaerales bacterium
CGGCTGGGTATCAATCAAAGGCAGACTCAGTTCCGTCTGGAAGGAATAGGCATAACCCTTCAGAACCGTGCCGTCATCCAGCAGTTCATCGACATGCCAGTAGTAATCGGTGTCTTTGGCCAGTGTCGGAACAAAGGAAGTTTGAGCAAGGGGCAGTGCCGTTTCGCCGCTGACCAGAACACCATTGGGGTCGGTGCCCAGATAAACATAGTGGCCAACCACGTTCGGATCAATCACACCGCCTTCCTGGGCCGGAGTCCACTGGAGAATTGCCGTGGCAATCTCGACCCCCGTTGCACCTTCTGTCGGAGCGACAGCCGTTGCACGAACGCTGCTGTCATCAGTAAAGACACGGATTTCCTGTGTGCCAATAAATCCTGTGGCATCCGGACCGGCTACTCCGCCGGCGTTACCAATAACGCGGATACCATAAATCGTACCGGGATAATCCATCTCAAAAGCAAAGGTCGTTCCGTTGGCAGGTGCACCGGCAGAAACATCACTCTTAATCTCCAGAGGATAATTGTTAGCTCCCGGCACAGTCAGCCAGCGATTGTCATCACCGGGAGATGTTCCGGGTGTCAGAGCCACACTGCCAAAAGATACATCAGTTGTCACCTGAATCAAAACCGGTGCGTCCAATGAATCAAACCAGCCGCCATCACCAAAGATGGCCACGTCCCACTCAAACCGCTGAACACCGCTGATACCCGCGGGGAACTGCAAACCGACAGCATCATAGAGCCAACCGGCAATCGCTCCTCCATCACCTTCCCATGTATCATTCGTCGTGCCATTGTCACCATCAGTTAAACGGGCATAAGGAAGATTCGGCCCGCCGGTGGCAAAATAATCGGTATCTTCCACGCTCTGAGAAATAGTCATAAACGGATTGCCCTGGCTGGTCACATCCACCGCTGCAGCCATCACACTGCCGGAACCGGCCAGTACCAACGCCAGCATGATTAAAATTACGCTTCTCGATTTCATACTTTGTACCTCCTGAAAATAATTCTTAAAATTAGTTTCACATTACATATCAAACGAAAATCTGCTCACCCATGTTGAATCGTTTCTGCCCCCACATAACGCATTGCTCTAATCATCAAAACCTCCCAAAAAAACCGTATTACCATTCCGGACTTGAGTCCACTTCAACACACACACTTCGCTTTATGACAGCTATACAGCCATATTTTGAACTTGACACACACGGCGGCTTTGTCTAAACTAAAAAAGGCTCTGGGAGGCGCAGAAAAAGCCCGCCCACAGTCATCCTACAGGCCTGCGTTGCTCGCCAAAGTCAGTCGCGGGCCTGTTTTATTCCACCATTATTATCTACTGATTATTTGTCCAACTCCAGCACAGGACGTGCAAACAGACAATAGTCATTTTCTGTATTTTCGCCGCCATCGGTTGTAACTAATGTTAAAAACCGGTCTTCAGGCTTTATCAGAACATCTACCTTTTGCCCGGAAGCATCTTTAGTAACCCCAGGAAGTTCGAATTTTCTCTGCCCATCCACCAATACCCAAAAATCAGATTTGTGCTGCTCAGTTCCCGGAGTATCATCCGAGATTCCGCACAACGCCGTAAATCGCTGAATCCTCGCTCCTTCCGGCAAATGTTCTCGAATCGCCTGTAAATCAAACGTCAAGCCGGCATTGGGATGAAGAAAAATCGCCGAATTATTCTTGCCATCATAGTGCACGCCATCCAGCATTAATTCCCGGTAATCACTAAGAGAATTAAACGTCCATATCCGCCCGCCGGTACGAATCGAGTCGTAAGTTCGACCCGTATCAACCGTGTCGGGGCAGCCTTCGAAGAGATGACCTCGTGAACTGACGATCACGTCACCCTCTTCACCATCCGGAATAAACACACCGTCAATGAAAGAAGATTTCCGTACCTCTACATACCCTCTTGTTTCGTGAATAAATGCCGACCGGGAAACAGTGGCGATAAACTCTCCGGTTAGAGGACTGAGGCCGATTTTCCAATCTCCGGTCCCGAAACCATTACCTCCGCCAACCACATCAGCCAAGTCAAAATCCTGACCTTTCCAAACCAAGCCGGTCATCGAATCAAATCGTCTGACAAAACGATTGTCCTGCAGGGCAATATCCCGAACACGTCCCGTTCGCCCATCCACATTTTTGGCTTCATTGACGCTTACAATCTGACTGGCTTTATCCTCGCCCTCCTGGCCAATGATCAAATTGGCTTTTCCGGTAAACATATGCAAATCGCAGGTACCGTCAAACTGCACATCAATGCCAAACTCAGTCCCGATATCCACAACACTTGCACTGGGCATATTGACGGTAAAGCCGGTGGCTCGCCGCGGCACATACGCACTGAGTTTCCCGGAGTCCAGATACATACTCTTGGGGCTTTCAAGCTCAAATACTGCCGGCGCCTCAATGATGACAACCGCGCCATCATCAAAAGTAATCTCCGCCAACCCCTTTGCAAGAATAAGTTGCCCCTGCCGGAGAACATCCCCGTTAGTCAGGCTGTATTGCGTATCCTCCCATTCAGCATCCATCGAATCGGTCAATTGGGCGACTGTTGGAAGAACGGGCTTCAACGTCACCAACAGCGCAAGCAGTAAAATGGCAGCCGCGGAAACAATTACCGAATACAGAGAGGATTTCTGAATCTTCCATGGCGTTTTTTCGATTTTTAACATCTTCATAGGAACCGTTTCTGCAACCGGTTCTTCAATCTCAATTGATGGCGCTGTTTTTTCATAATCAGCTAACATCTTCCATAACCCAACATCAATTGAACCGTCTTCTATATTTGCGTTTACCAAATGTGATTTGTTAAATAATCCCTCTGGTTCTTTGAGTACCGAGTAAAGGACGGCCATCTCAAGATAGTCATCGATTTTTGACGGATCGTCCTTCAGAAGCTGTTCCAGACTGGAAATCCCCTCTTCTGTACTGATTCCTTCGAATGTCATCAGAGAGAGCCGCGGCAGGTCATTTTTTCTTCCATTATTCTCCATTACAGATCCCCCTGTTCCGCGAGTGCTCGCCGCACACAAAGCCGCAGCCGATTATGTATTTTGGACATCACGCTATACATCACATGTAATGAAACACCAACGATATCGGCCAGCTTTTTGGTCGTTATCCTTCCTTCGTAACGGGTCTGAATAAGGTCGTATTCCTTTTTGGGGAGCTTTTTGAGACAATTCCGAAGCGCTTCGGTTTGCGGCGAGACCGTTTGTAGTTTGCTCTCAGCACGATCGGCAATGGTCTGAATTAAATCTTCCGAAATAAAAACTTTTGAGTGACATGTTTTATCAATAAATCGCAGAGCCTGAATACGGGCAATCTTGCACCCCCATGCCGTGAAGTTTGTTCCCGGCTCAAACATGTCAAATTTTTTCCACATGACGGCAAATGTTTCCTGGGTAATATCCTCTGCATCCGAGCCGTTATGGACCATTGCCAGAACAAGTGTATAAATCACGCCCTGACTTTCTCGCATCAACTTAATAAAAAGTTTTTCTCGGTCCATTTTGCCGCCGATCACCTTGTGTTGTATCTACAGTTCTTTGTGTTTTCTACTCATATAAAACACTTGAGTTCTGCTCATTCTTCCAAAATCCACTATTCTAAGTGTACAATTAACGCTACATCTTAAGCTGTCTGTATCTGGCAAATTGCTTCACTCCATTAATTAATCAGTTCATGATGAAAAAATTAGGCAGAAAAATCTAAAATCTTGCATAACTTTCATAAAATCAACGGATTAGTCCTATTCAAAGCCGACTCCTATTCGATTTTTGACAGTTTCAGGTGCCCAAGATTCATCAGGTACTCGCCTTCCGGAATGTGTTCCGGTTTAACCGAAACGGTATAAAAGCCCGGCAAAGCAACTTTTATCGTACCTGGCTTAACGGTTGTGTGAATGCTCCACTCCTCGGTATTTACAGGCCTGGCGGTCAGCGAGTCGCTGTGTTGGTCATTGGAAATCTCAACCCGGTACGATGTGCCCTCTTTGGACATGCTGCCCTGAACAATTTCGACCGCATACGTCCCTGCTTGCGCAAAGTTTACTTTCCAGGACGCAAAATCTCCTTTGAGGCCCCAGTAGCCAAGTTCATCTCGACTGCCGCCATAATAAGTCAGATTGTTGCCGCTCAAAATCGCATCCTTGGCCTGTAAAAGCACGGTTCCGTTCTCAGTCTTGAACGACTTTTCCGCATTGGTCAACTTCACCGGCTCAGCGATCTTCCGGACGTCTTTCATGCCGTTATCTTTGCCGCCAGCAAACGCATACCAGTACGTCGTCGTCGCATAATCAAGTTTCGCTTCGGACCAATGCCACAACTCCATATCAAACTGAAGTGACCGGGTAAACGGAATGCCGTCCAGCAAACGTTCGCGTGTATTGGTGGTATGGTCGCTCTTGCTGTTGCCGCGACCGCGCGGCTGGGCATGGAAAGGAGAGGTAAATTCCCCCGGCCAACACCAGGCATAACCATAGTAATCCTCGGTACCCGTCCCGAAATGGGAAGGAAAGCTTTCACTGTCCACGAAAACCTTTTCGTCACCTTCGCCCCACCATGGATTTGTAATCTTGATGAGATGATTGTATAAGGCAAGCGTTTCCCCAACATAAACACCCTTGCCGTCAATCGTAATATGGTTCCAGTCACGCGTCGTATCGGAAATGTCATCATTGGTGGTTATCTTCATGTGCATGTCATTCTGACCTCGCCAAGCGGAATGGAAACACATCGTACGATTGTCCCATATCCAATCACAAAGACCCGTTTTACCCAGTTTCACCTGGACGTCCTGATCGCCGTAATTGGCCACCTTAATCACACACTCTTTCTTAAATGGCATGATCCAGCGGCAGGTCATGACATCCTGTTCGGTCTGACGCCACCAGCATTTATAGGGGTTGATACCGACGCCGGTACCGAAAAACTCACCTACCGGTGCCCACACCGTCTGCTGGCCGTCAAACGATATCTGCAACACTGTCGAACGTAGCGCCTGACGACGAATTTCTGCATCCAGGCTCATCGACAATTCACATATGGCCGCAGGACCGGAAATTTTTCTCTCCAGCGACTTGCCCGGCTTAAGCGTTTTTTCAAGCCCATCAACATAACTTTCTGAAGCACCTTCAGCTTCCAGCAAAGTAGACTGTAAAGACTCAATCAAGGATTTACTTTTATTAAACTGCTCCATACTGAAACTTCGCACGTTGGTTTCTTTTGGATAGGTGCGGTAGTTAATATTGTAATACAGGTTATCATTGAAATTGCCGTTTTCATGAGCATTCTCGCCGTCATAGGTCACTTTACAATGCTGACGATACGGAATCGGTAAATACAGGTTTCGGCCTTTTGAACGCTCCGCTGACAACGGCGCACCAATCAGCAGATCCCCGCCAATCAGTTTATCGGCCTTGCCCTCAAAAACCGGCGTGCTGCTGCCGTCGATATAGACGCGAATCGTCCCATTAAAAGCAAAGCCGGTAATCCACCAGCGGACGATGGCACCGGGGCCATCCACATCCATCATCACCCATTCCCGCCGGCCGTAGTTTTCTTCGCTGCGAATAAAATGAGACCAGTCGCGGTTTGCAAACCATGAATCATTGCCGGGCTTAGTGGAATGACGATCATAGCTGCTGAATTGTTTACAGGTAAACGCCGGCTCCGGATAACGCGCAATCGCAGCACGGTCAATCATCTCATTTAAAAGGCTCTCCAGCGAGATAACATCGCCAAAAGCACATGCCGCCAATACCAATACCAAAACGCTCATCATCCGTAGTTTGTCTGTAAACACTTTTTTCATCCTTAATCTTTTCCCTTGTCTTTAAATCTACAATATATTGAATTCCCGGACGGATTTAGCCCAGACCGGGATGATAGTGACGGCTTTTCCCGTTTTTAGCGCCACCACTTTTGAATGCTTTCATTCCTACAGTTCTTTCTGCCTGGGGCAAAACCCTTAAAGCCCAAAGGAAAGGTAGTCAATTCCGAGTTCATTGCTGGCAGAATTCTCCGGACTTGGGCCTTTTGCTTTGACTGTCAGCGTATTGATTCCTTTGTTAATCGCGATGTTGGGTATCGAATACTTTGAAACCAGAAGCGTTCCATTGTACATATTCTCACCCTGTAGCAACGGCTGGCCATTAACAGACAGATCCATCACCATCGATTGATTTGATTTTACACAGGCAACCTCGAGTGTGCCTGTTGTCTCTTTGTCTGAATAGAACTGCAGTGTGACGGTATCATCAGTGCTCAAATTGCGAAGACGCATGTAGGTGCGGTTACTGAATGCCGTTTCGTTAGGATAAGTGTATGTTTGCGCAATCCCCGCGCTGCCGTCGACAACTCGCATCGCTTCCGCTTCGAACCGGTCCACAACGTTTACTGCGGTTTGCACGCCGGCCAGATCAGCGGGCTGGGCAACAACAGGCTGTGCATCCAAATCGACAACCGGTCGGGTGCCTGAGATACCATACCAGAACGTCGTCGGCGCGTAGTCCAGCGTACGATTCGTCACCCAGTGCCAGATTTCCATGTCAAGCTTCAGCGACTGCTGAAACGGAATGGTATCCAGCGATCGCCAGCGGCTGTTGACCGTCATCCCTTTACCCCGGTTGCCCTGCGCCGAGGGCTGAGCGAGGAAAGGCTGGGAAAAGACCGAACAGCCGACCCAGGCAAAGCCATAATAGTCCTCTGTCCCGGTCCCGAAGTTGGACGGGAAGGCTTCACCGTCCACATAGATTTTTTCATCGCCTTCGCCCCACCAGGGCTGACCTTCGCTGCCAGTGACATCATTGAAGATCGTCAGTGTGTCGCCGATGTACTTGCCCTGCCCCTGAATCGTCACATAGTTGATATCCCGTTGGGGCCGGGTCGGAATCTGGGAATACAGTCGCCAGCCGGCGTGGAAATAAAGACTGCGATCGTCCCACTGCCACGATGTATGATGGACTTCCAGTTCTTTCAGCATCACCGCCTGCGTACCGTAGTTACGAATCCGAATCTTCGCATTGCTTTGAAAGGGCATAATCCATCGACACAACATGCGCCCGTCCCAGCTGACTTTGTGATAACGGCTCTCATAGTCAGCCGCAAGTGCATAACCGGTACCGAAGAAATCCCCCAATGGCGACCAGACCTTCTGCATGTCGTCGAATTCAATTTCGAGCACCGTCGAACGCAGCGCCTGCTTATAATCGGCCGCATCGATATTCACCATCAACTGACGAATTGCCTTTGGCCCGCTCGACGAAATCGGCAGCAACAGGGAATCGCCGGCAGCGATGGTCGCATCATACGCTGACAACAGGTCCGCACCTTCCGTGACAGAGGTGTTTTGCGTCAGCTCTTCCTGCACCGCAGCCAATTTGGCCTGATACTGTTGAAGATCCGGCATCGAAAAGGTTTTTACCGGAGTGCCTTCAGAATACTTACGGTAGTTAATGACAAAGTAGAAGGGATTATCCGTTCCTTCATAGGTGACCTTACAGCCATTCGTATAAGGCAGCGGCAAGTACAGGTTGTATCCAGTCAGCATGTGCTCATTTTCATAGAATCCGCCGGTAGCTGTGGCCAAGACACCATCGACCAGGTGGGTTCCATTGAGAATATCGAGAAATGAACCTTCAATCTGCGGCGTAGAGGCTCCATCAAAATAGAAACGCAGCGTCCCATTGGTAAATGTCCATGTCAAGTTCGTGGACCAATAGCGTACAATCGCACCCGACCCGGTTTCATCCATGAGCACGCGCTCAGTGCGGCCATCGTTGATCTCGGTTCGGATATATCCGCCGCCATCGGCATTGGCATACCACCCTGGACCATCGGGCGTCGTGGAAGCTCGGTCATAACTGCTGGCCTGTCCTAATGTGTAGGCGTAAAGAGGTTTTTTGGCCAGTTCATCACGATCAATCATCTCATCTAACAACGTGCCGAAGGTCACAGAACGAACCAGCCAATTGCCCCCCAGTATCTCAAAATCATCACCGTCCACAGTGCGGCTGAGATTTAAATCCGCTCCGCCGCAGAACGGCTGCTCATCAGGGCAGTTTCCCTTTAACCATTCTGCGGCAACAGCGGAAAAATCTCCAAGATTTACAATTCCGTCATTATTCACATCCGGATCTAAACCGGGATGCGTCGTAAAATGCCACAGGTCACCGCTAAAGGTCTCGCTCCCGACGCGGGTATCCACTCGCCAGAAATATTCCGTATTCAGCGCCATTGGAGAATCCAGGTCAAACGAATTGGCATCACCCGTCAATGCTGCAAGCAAAGCAAGCGAATCGGCATCCGTACCCATGTAAACAGACTGACTATCAGAGGCCGCAACAGGAGTCCATTCCAACGACGTATCTGGTAAAACCGAAACACTGTCCTGAGCGGGAGCAACAAGATCCGCCTTTGGAACATCCTTTTCGATCAACAGGGTCAGCCAGGTCTGGTCACCGTATGGATTGTCTGTTTCACAGTCAACGACGACATAAATACGCTGGCCGGCCGACAGGCTGGAAACCGGCAGTGAACCGGAAGCAGGATTGCCCGCTGTCACAGGGGTTAAGGAAAGCAGAGACGTTCCCGCTGAATCCAATATTTTAAACCGAATGGAACCGCCGCCGGGAACCTGGACAGAGTAATTTACCAGGATGTCTGTCAATGCAACCGTCGCCTCATACTGAATCACTAAATAGGGGCTGGTCGTGATATGACCGACATGGCCGCCCGGATGAACCATCAATGTATCTGCAGGCAGGGTTCTTCCATCGAACGCAGCATCATCGGCGAGCATCGGAAAATTGCCAATGCCCAATGTCCCCAAGGGACCAATGCCGGCAAAGCCGGTTACTCTAACAGCACCATCGCCAAGATCATTCTGCAGCGTCAGTACACCTTCACCTGCACTTGAATTTGCAGGGTTAGCATCATCGTCATAGCGAACTGTCCAGATACCGGAGTCTGAACCATTAAATATTGCACTGCTGCCCAAGCCGCCGGACTCTGTGTAATCAGTGTTCAAATCAGCATATGTGAGTGCGAAAGTCCACTTGGCAAAAGAAAAAAAACAGATTACAATAAAAATTACCAATACTGTATTTCGATGACTGTTCATGGCTTATCCTGTTTTCAGAACCTCAAATAAATACCCTTGCAACCCGCTTGCTGCGGAACCGTGCCATCCATCCAGTTCGATGCTAATTCCGCGAGGTCGGCCAGATTGACATAGCAGTCCTTGTTCATATCTCCCGGCAGATATCCCCATGCACCGCATGACATTTCGGCTGTATAATAATCAAAATCGAATCCGGCCGGAGAGGCGTTACCCCAAGTAAGTCCCAAAAAACAACTTTAGGTGAAACCGTCTGACCACCGGGAAGACTGCAGTCGGCAACCCACCCCACTTCAACCCAATCGGAACTGCCACCAAGACGAGAATAAGCAATCTAAAGGGAATCGTCAGCCTTCCTGCAACTCAGCAACAGAAATCTCCCGAACTGCAATCATGAGAAATTGGCTATTTTGAAATCCATCAATTGAAATAAATACCGTAAACTGGTGTCATTACCACCAATGTTGAACATTTCGGTGACCGGCTGTGTAATGATTGTACATTTCCGAAAACTTTTTCCAATCACTGTGGCCGTCTAAATACAGGGCATTGCCGCCAATCGGCTTTTCGCCATCCACATGATTGGATGGGAATGGGCCAACACGCTGACCCGAACGCTGATACACGGGATACGGGTCATCAACAGCGGAGAAATCATCGTTGCCCTGCGTCCACATGAGATCAGCCACGACGGGCTTTTGGCTCTGGTTTCTTTCGGTTGATTTTTCGATAAAAATATCTCCCCCATTGTACGGAATCTCATCTGATTGAGCCTGAGCACGATAGCCCCACTTGAACAGCCATGTATAGTCCGTCATGCCCCAACCCGCAAGCCCCTTATCCGGATCGGGACGGTCATTTTCATCGGCATACTGCACATATACCGCGTAAAATTCCTCCATAAAGTCTTTTCCCTGGCGGTTTGCCGGGCAAAACATAACGTCTAATTGTGCATAGTTAATAATTTCATTACCTGCCAGTACCGGAACGTCATGCAGCCAACTACCGGCGGCATTGCCGGCGACCGCCGGAAAACGCTCATCATTTTCATTGGCATAGCCGTGCATGGCCAAACCCAGCTGATGCAGGTTGCTGGAGCAGACAACTCGCTTGGCCATTTCTTTGGCCTTTCGCAAAGACGGCAGTATGACCGCAAGCAATAATGCGATAATCGCAATCACGACCAACAATTCAATCAGCGTAAATCCCTTTTTCTTATCCATTCTCTTGTCCCTTGCTTTCAGACCATCTCATATCGACAACACACAAATAAACCGTCTTCTCCCCTATTGATTAATCAGTTTGAAATAAAAAATTTAGGTAAAAAATCAGAAAAACTTTCCGAAAACCTAAAAAACTCAATATGGCAACGTATAATCAATCTAAATTTGACACTAAAAGGACTCGTTCATCAACACAATAATGAATAAGCGGGAGAATTTGACACCGTTGCGATTTGCTCGGCTTTAATTCACAATATTCACATTTAACTCTAAATGAAAAAAGGACTTAGAACTCACAATAATATGGGTTCCTGATTATTGGTTCCTTTTACTACATCAATAGGGTGATTCGTCGTTCAAGACGCCTCTCTTGGGGAATGAAATCAAATAGCTTTTATAAAAGCGGCCGCCTGAACCTTCCTGGTACTCATAAGGGTCCACTAATTCAACGTGTCCATCACTAAAAACCGCATTGCCCATGCCTCCCTCCTGGGTCTGGCTGATATAGGTCGTGCCGGTAAGGTTCAGTTCTACATTCAGATTTTTATGATACGTTGCCACCGAGTCGCCAATCTGACCAAAGGAATCATTCGGGTGACGTGAAAAGAAAATCGTATCATTGAGCACATGCGTTGCCACTTTATGGCCCGTGTTATCTTGAAGAAACCACATCGTTTCCTCGACAAAAATGGCCACCTCAGCAGCGGGACGTTCCAGTCCGGATTCCTTTAAGGTGCCGACCTGATGACCTAAGAAAGCATTCTGGCTGTAGGAATACTGCGGTTCCATTTCAATCGAATTCCAATGATTATAGTGCATGGTGCCGTATTTCCCGGCCATCGATTTAAATGACGGGCAGAGGTGGCCACCCATATTCGCCAGATACGGCCAAAGCGGACCGGCACTTTCATCGTTATTGGCGGGACTGACTTCCCGATCATGCCACTGACAGGCAAGATTGGCGGTGAGAGTCTTTAAATAAATGGACTCCATTGAATAGGGGTAGAATCCGTCATTATCGGCCAGATAGGTCGTCATTGCATAGCCGTACTGTTTCAGGTTTGTTTTGCAGACCACTGTCTGTGCATGGGATTTGGCTTTTCGTATCGCCGGAATAATTGTCGCCATCAAGATCGCAATAATCGCCACTACCACCAGCAGTTCAATCAAGGTAAAACCGTCTTTCCGTTTCATGACTTTCTCCTGTCGAATATTTGACATTTTGTCATTTTCTAAAATTTCAATATCCACAAGTCTCAATCCTCTTCTGATGACAATCGACCATTTTTCAAATAACCTTGGCCTTTCTCTTACGGAGTGCCGTCAAGCCAACGAGAGATAAAGGTGTACAAGTCCGTCATGTCCACGCGCCCACTCATATTAAAATCAGCCCCGCGACAGGCGTCCCAGTTTTCACAATTCTCTTGCCACTGTTCGGAAAAAATCAGGAAATCACTCAGGTCAACCCGTCCGATTCCATCGAGATTGGGATCGGTTCCCTGCGAAAGAATAATCATCGAATAGGGGCCGACCGCGACATTCGCGTTGTGTTCCAGGCCATCTTTTGAGCCGGAAACAGCGTTGGTATCATAGGAGTTCCAATTACCGAATTCCGAATCATACCCCTGCCAGTCACTGTTAAAACGCACTCGCCAGCGGCCGCTGCGAGGCATTCCAATGTTATAATCGGTAAAGCCTTGATAGCCGAAGTTTGCAACCACAATCACATCGTCACCAGGGCCGCCGTTCCACCATCGATGAAACGCGATCACATTATCCGTATCATTAACATGGAATACATTCACGTTGCCGGCCAGTAATCCGCGCGTCTGGTCAGACATGTTTCGACGCAATTGAATTAAGTGCTGATACAGCAGTTTAATGCCCGCAAAGTTGGTATCATTATTCCAATCCAACGGGGTATTATCGTGCCATGAGCCTGTTTCAAGAAATTCCTGCCCCATAAATATCATCGGAATACCGGGACTGGTAAAGACCAGACCGGCACCGAGAGTGGAACGTTTTTTGGAATAGTAACTAGTCGGATTCTCCCACCAGATACGCGAAGGCACGCGTGATTTTCCACTTGCCGCCCCCACTTCATCATGGCTTTCAGTGTAAATGACCCGCTGCGTATCGACACCATTATACAAATGCCCGATGGCATAGGCGATATCAGCCATGTTTCGATTGTTGTCGTCCGGGGTTTCCAGAGCGGCGACAACTTTGTGATGAAATCCGGCATCCCATTGCGAGTCAAACCCGGCTCCCCCTTCGCCGGTGGTTTTGGTCAACCAATCATTGTCCCGCATATCCTCGGCGACACTTATTTTTTCCGGGAAAGCCGCATCAATCTCATTATTGATCCACTGCATGAGCGACCACCCTCCCGGTACATCTCCCCCGTCATCACGCTGGCGAATATAGGCGGTTCCGTCCACCCGCAGGCCATCACAATTGAACTCATCCAGCCAATACATGGCGTTGTCTCGTATATATGACCTAACTTCACCTACGGTATAGTTAGGCCGGTCGCCCCATGGCGTCGAACGGTTATCAATATCTTCAAAGAAATAGATTCCTCCTGTATCCGGATAAGAACTGTACCCGTCAAACTGCCAGATGGAATGATTCAGATCGGTCGGACCAAAATGGTTATAAACGACATCGATAATCACGGCGATCCCATGCTGATGACATTGTTCGATAAAATTGCGCATTTGATTGGGACTGCCGTAAGCGCTTTCGGGCGCAAAAATATTGACCGGATTGTAGCCCAATGAGAAATCGCCCGGAAATTCGGCAACCGGCATGATCTTGACAACATTGATGCCCAATTCCTGAAGATGGTCGAGCTTAGAAGCGGCTAATTGCCATGTGCCGGGGGCGCCGCCGGGGGCATCGTAAAAACTGCCGATGTGCATTTCGTAGATAATCATTTCATTCCATGCCGGGGGCGTAAAGGCCGACCAACTGTAATCATTTTCCACAATAATGCCGTTGCCGGTGGAATTGACAACATCTTTGGCACGGGGGTCGGTCTTCCAGATATTTCCATTGATAACAAAACGATATTGGTCAAATAGGTTGGCACCGGTCACATCAGTTGACCACCAGCCGTTTTCTTCATCGATCAGTGGATTAGTCGTACTGCTCCACGAATTAAAACTGCCTGCAACGGTCACACTTGAGGCATTGGGCGCCCAAACACGAAACGTCGTTCCCGTTTCATACGGAACGGCTCCGGAAGGAGTAGATGGATCGGACGCAAACAATATTGCGCCCGCGGCAAGCCATAAATATAACACTGTGATGGAAACATATCTTCCGTGCATCAAAACCTCTTTTTGTAAAATCAGCAGATTTCGAACAAAACATCGCCTCTCCCGATATGCACCGGGAGAGAGCGATTTAATTCTAACAGTTGTTTACTTTTTGCGACGAATCGCGAGTACAGCTCCCAGCCCCAACAAAGCCATCGTTGTCGGTTCGGGGATGATTTCTGTTTTGACAACACCGGTCAAAGCATCCACATAGAAATCAACCTGGGCATCTTCTGTGAGCGAAAGTGTCATGTTAGACGTATTGACTGAGCGGCCGTCCCAGCTAATCGCATCCCATGAACCCGTGACGACTGCTTTCCATTCATAAGTTCCAGCGGCGAGTGTTTTGCTCAGCATGTAAATGCCGCCGCCCTGAGAGGCCATGGCCATTTCCGCAGCCGCGTTGTTCCAGTCGGTCGCCTCGCCAAAACCGCCAACGAGTGTCCAGGTGCCCGGGTCGGTATTTAATCCAATGCGATATTGAGTACCTTCCCAGCCGTCTGTGGCAACATTTGTGTCAAAGGTAACCTCAACTTCGCCCGCGCCGTCGGCAAACAGCCAACTGTTTGCGCCTGGAAAAGCAGTTCCCCACGTACCATCGGTCACCTTGAACTCATACCGGACGCCGGCATCAAGCCCTGTAACGGTCGCCGAGAATGTCCCATCTGAATTGTCCGTCATCAATTGACCTGCGGGATCCCAACTATTGAACCCACCCGCCAAATAGTAGTCCGCATTCGCCGGTACTGTCAGGCCTATCACACAAGCAACTATTAACGTCAACAAAATTTTTCTCATCGTTCCGAACCTCCAAAAAAATAGTTATTTGAGTTTTGTGCTTCATCCACTTTAACAAGCACCCTATTTTCCTTATCAACGATTTCTGAATGGCTACAAAGCCGGAATCGGCTGAACACTGGTATCGGTCAACCATTCGGTTGCAAGCAAGGCGACATCAGTCAAATTGACAATACAATTGCCGTCCAGATCATACAACTGTGGAACCGGACAGACTCCTTTGTTCGCGATATTCGCATAGATTTGAGCGATCTGAGTGGAACTTAAAGCGTAGTTGTAAATCTCAACTTCGTCAAGAATGCAAGGCGTAACACTGTTGCCTTCAAAAACAAGTCCATTGATCGGATCGCCTTTGACCCGTCCGGCCAGCGCAACCGGCGACAGGCTGGAGCTAATCGTCCCGGCAGGCGCATCGGATTCTTGTGCGATACTACCGTCATCACCGTTATAGACCCGGCTGACCACACCGTCGATATAAACTTTCTTTTCCACGCCGTCAAACGTCGCTGCCACATAATGCCACTGATCATCATACACGGTCCGATTACTGGCGGTGCCGTCATCATTCTCAGTGCCACGTGTGGTAAAGCAGACTCGGTCAAGCGTGTCGCCTCGATGACGCAACTGCCAGCCGTCCTCTTCACCATTACGTGCCACCATCGGCCCCCAGGTCGCCGCGAAGCCCGATTTAATCCAACACCCCACCGTCATACTGTGATTGCAAATATCAAAATACGACGCCTGATCCGCATCGGCATAGAGAATGTCTTCGGCGTCCGTATCGTTGTCAAACTCCATCCCGTCACCGATTATTCCCGTTGTGACAAAGTTAGGGTCGCCATATGACATCGAGACAGGACTTCCGGCAATAATACTGTTGGCATTATTGCTCTCGAACGTCCAGTATGCGATTTTGCGTTTGACTCCCAGCAACGCCTGTGCCGATGGCACTTCAGTCCCTGAATCATTATTAACCTTGCAATAATAGGCCCCTTCGTCCGTCAGCTTGACGTTTGAAATTGTCAGCGTCGCTGTCTCGGTACCGGAAATATCTCCAGCGTCAGACAGCATCTCATCACTAATGCCATCAACATATTTATACCATTGATAGGTCGGCGTAGAAATCGAAGACACTGTCACAGAGAAAACCGCTGTGCCGTCAAGGTCAACGACTTGATAGTCCGGTCCGGTCGTAATCTGCGGAATCGACAGTTCCGTATCGAATTCCCAGACGCTGCCGGTTAATTCCTCGGCAGTATCCAGAACCATATCGACGCGCCAGCGGTATGTCCCATCCATATCCAGTACCGGACTGGGCGTATAGGATGCCCGCAGCGTTTCCGTATCCCAGCCGAAAACGGTATCCACAAAGATTAGGTTCGGGTCTTCGGTGCCGTCACTCAGGTAGAGCTTGTGCGACACTAAATTCGGGTCAGCAACCAGAATATTCGGGTCAGCCAGAGACGGCACCTGCGCCACCGTCCAGGACAAGGCAAGCCCATCTACCTCGACACCCTCTTCACGATTCTCCGGTTCCGGTAAATGCGGCCGATCAATCCTGTAAATGTCCAGTCCGATTCCAACGGTTCCCGTCAAGGCATCGACATAGAAATCAATCACTTCTGTCGCTTCCGACACCGTCAGGCTTGCATTCGCGGTATTGACGGAACGTGTGTCTGTACTAATCGAATCCCATGATCCGCTGACAACCGCCTTCCATTGATAGCTGCCGGCAGTAAGCGTCTTGCTCAGCTTATAAATGCCGTTGCCCAGAGAAGTCATCGCCATCGTTGGCGCGGCATTATTCCAATCTTCGGCCCCACCGAAACTGCCGACAATCGTCCAGGTACCGGGATCAGTGCTCAATCCAATACGATATTGGGCCGGTTCCCATCCGTCCGACAGTAGGTTCTCATTAAATGTAATGGTGATTTCACCCGAATCATCAGCAAAGAACCAACTGTTGGGGCCGCCTGGATACGTGACATCCCATGTTCCATCGGTCACTTTGAATTCATGTCTGCTTCCTGCAGTGAACCCAGTAATTGTCGCCGTATGCGTTCCATCCGAGTTATCGGTCATTAACTGGCCCGCCGCATCCCAACCGTTAAACTCACCCGCCACATAGTATGCCGCGTTCGCCGAGGCAGTCAGCCCCGCAATTGCCAGAATTGTCAAAATCACAAAACTTTTTCTCATCGCACTCGCCATCCTTTCTTTTGAAATTTGCTCATTTCTCTCACTCTGTTCCAGCCTCTACTGCCTGTTGACGGCTGATTTAAGAATCAACTTCGGCTCAGCCAATACGGCCCAGTCAAACATTGACGTATCATCTGCCTCGGTCACGGCCAATGTCAAAAACCGAATATTTTTATGAATCGGAATGTTAATACTCCCGACTTCCGACACGCAGGAAACTCTCTGACGCAATGCTTGTTTGCCGTCCAGAAATACCCAAAACTCCACGGCCGGCTGCTTCTCTGCTGTGAGTTTTTCAACTGCCGGTGTTTGCTCTAAATCACTGAAATCTCGCTGATCCAACCACTGCTGCACTGTTTCGGAAACCCCGACAGTCGCGGTAAACGACTGGATCTCAAGTCCAGGGAGCGTTCTTTTGATTGCAGACAAATCAAAGGTGATGCCAAGATTGGAATGCATTGTGATCGCCGGAGTCTGCTTTCCGCCTAATGTCACACCATTCAGCTGCAAATTATGTCGCGGCACATCAAACCCCTCATGCCAGGCACCATTGAAAATATA
>JANQGW010000097.1 GCA_028282905.1 Sedimentisphaerales bacterium
GCCCTGACTTTCCGGGCTGGGCCTTGGGTTTCGGAATATATTCGGCAATCCGTTGCCATTGTTCGTTTGTAAGGTCCATAAAACATGTATCGGCTCTTAATTAACTAAAAATTGAGGTTTTGGGATAGCTTCTAATTAAAAGACACATTTGGTGTAATCTCGTCAGTAAAAGTTGTTTTGACAAAATAGTCCGAGGCCTTTTCATCCGGGACTGGGTGAGAAGTTGTGACACCGATGATGTCCGTCTCAGGCGGCAGCACAGGCACTGGCCATATTTCCACATCAGGTGAAACTTCCTGTGAACCATCCTGGGTAACAAAGATAACATTGAAAGGAGATGTATCTTCTTCTGAAGGAGTATAGCCAAAATATTTACTTCCCGGCAACCCTGGGTTATTCATTAAAACAAGTTCGCCTTCAGGAGCAGTATCTATCTGGAAGGATACGTTCCGCTCTATGATAAATTCCACTTTGTTTGGATAGGATATTCTCTGTGAAGGGATCTCATCCAGTTCAAAACTGCTTAGAGATCTGTACTCTGACTGGATACTCGATGTATGCCCTCCAATAACACGCACCTGGACCTTGGCCGGCTCTTTCCATGCAAGCATGTCTTTGAATTCTATTGTGTGATAACCTACAGGAATATCCGTAAGTTCTGAACCGCCCGTTGCCGACATAACAACAACATCGCTAAGTGACTGCGGGGCCGGATTGCTTGAATAATCCTCCCTTGCAACCAGCCCGCCGAAGGCCCAGAGCCTGTCATTGAAAACAAGGCACCGGTGATCATAACGAAATCCGATTGATTGCAGCTTGTTAAATTGTTCCAGACTATTCCATCGTAGCTTCGGGGCATATGAACCATATCTATAGTATACCCTTCGCCTAAGCCCCATTCATTCACAACTCCGCCAATCAGCCAGAGTCGCCCGGCATAGGTTATCAGCTCATTTCCTGCAGGATAGGCTTTCCCATCATCGCCCGTCATCAAAGGGGTTATATCCGTTAAATCTCCATCATTATCGAGCCCATAAATAACACTCCACAGACAACAGTAAGTTGATGATATCTGGCATATACCATCACGAAATGCAGATGCTTTAACGATATTATTCCAATTCGAGATTTCTCCCAAATATTCCCACTCCTCTCCATCAAACCTGTAGTAATCAAAACTCGCATTCCTCCAAATTTCTCCAGGATTTCCTCCGCCACTTTCTTCAGCAATATAATTGACAAATTCACTCTCAATGTCTTTAGCCCCAAAAAGATAGAGGCTTCCATTGAAAACAACAGGATCATAATCGAATCCGGCAGCAGGTGCATTGGGAACACTCGACGGCACTTCAACGGACCAGTCTAATCCGTCATCAGACGACCACAATGTCGCATCGCAAAAGACATGATTATTCTGGTCAATTGTATAACCCCCGAAAACATAAATCTTGTCATTAAGAACAAAAGCTGTGTGACCGGCACGAGCGCCAAACGCAGTAGCCTCGATTTCAAGCGTCCAATTCTCACCGTCTTCGCTTGACCATACATCTGAATACAAATGCTCTTGTCGAGATGAGTCATAATAAGCACCGGCTATCACCCACATTCTGTCTTTAAAAATGACCGCCCCTATACGATGTCTCGGCCCCCAGGGCGCATTATCCCTCACCTTTTCCCAGCATATCTCATACCCTGCAGTTTGCGGTTCCTCGGAGAAGAGATTGGTCTGTAATGTAAATAAGAAAAGAAATGCTAATACCTGGACATTGATCTGAATAAGCAATGGTAATTTTTTCATGATTTTTCTCCCAGTATACAGTTGCTGCCAAATACCTTCTGTGCGGTGTGAAGCCTAGATTGCTTAGATATAGGATAGCAAAATCAGTTATAACCATTCAAGTTAAATCTATATTGAGACCATTTTTCCGCTCATTTATCCGCGGTTACCATATATTCAAATATTCTAAATAATTTGCAAGCCCCTTCATTAACTCTCTGTCTTTGAGTAGTAGGACTGAAATGGATTTTCATAAATCGTCAAAAACAGTCTGATTGTAAACATTTACAGGCATGAATAGCCAAAAACTTATTTGCAGGAAATGGGCAAGAATACCGATTGACATATTCTGTCGAGATGATTAATATTTCGCCTCCTTATGTCACCGTAGCTTATTCTCCCAAAGAACCAACATTGACCGGGTAGTTTCCCCGTCAATAACAAGAAGCAAATAATCTCTGAATTTAGAAAGTGTATGATGGAGTGGAAATCAGAATTTGAACAACTCAGAGAGCAGCTCGAACTTCTGAACTGCTCCTGTATGGAGTATGAGGATGCATTGGAAATCAAAGAAGCATTAAAAGCAGAAAGTCTATAATAGGCGGTAAACGAAAGGAATATATCATTATGAGTTACAAAATAACGAAAACAGGAAATATACGGTTTGCATATTGCCCTAACGGAGAATCTGTAAGGAAAGTACACTTGGCAGGCAGTTTCAATGACTGGCAACCTGTTTCAATGTCCAAGCAAAAAAGTGGTCAGTTTGTCAGGATTTTAAAATTGCCCGCTGGATACTATGAATACAAGTTTATCATCGATGGCGTATGGAGACACGATCTCGACCATGATACACTTGCTGAGAATTCTTTTGGAAGCCTCAACTCAGTCATTGTTGTGGCATAGAAAATTATCGACTAAGCTGTACTTTGACCGCCTGTGATATAATTGGAACTCTCACCGAGTTCCTCTCATTCAACTCACAGGCGGTTTTATATTCCAGAATCACCTCCCGCTGCCGAAACTAACCGTATCACGCCCTCAAAAGAATGAAAGAAGCTAAAATAAAGGCGAAAACGGGCAAATACTTGGGCCCAGAAATCGCCGAAGTAATTTTTTCCTGTAAATACAGTGACAAAGGGCAAGATAGCCTGTATACACCCCTGCCATTAAAAAAAAACATTCAATCAAAATGTTGGTTTTTCTCTATCTCTTTCAAATCTTTGCTTTAATGGAAGCGAAAGAATTAATTAGATGCTAACTTTTTACGTTATGTAGGATTCCAAGTTATAGTCGAGTTGTACAAAATAATAATCATCAATAATTATCCTTCAAATTGGCGATTAGTATTCAAATCATTCTCCTGGATTTGGAGCGGCATGGGTCCAGTTTTGGGGGTCGCTGCCGTAAAGATTGTGTTTGGCGGCCGGTTTGGTCAGGGATTGCCCGGTACCATCCGGTTCGGTCGGCCACGGCGTTGTGTCGTCGTAGCTGACACGGTCGATGCGGATGTATTGCCGTTGGCCCTGAGCGTTAATGTCGCCGGGCATCTGCAGTTCCGGCTTTTCGCCGCCGTTACTGAGGCCGCCGTTGAGCCATTCGTAATACGTAATTCCATTTAAGCTGTTAATGCCGTATTCGGCCTTGAACGCCGCTTCATTTTTGAGCAGCAGGATTACCTGACCGGGCGTCATTGTCACCGGTGCGGTCGGGAAATAAAACTCGATGCCCGGATCGTCGGCATCATCGACAAACCGCCACGGCTCGTTGGTCACGAAGTCATACAGCGTCACACTTGAGCCAGAGATGTTTTTCAACTCAACAAACTCGGCGTCACTATTCGTCTGCGGATGATACATGATCCCGGTGATGACTACCGGCCCGACCTTGGGATAAGCATTGGCAGCATCCGGGGTGTTTGTGCTCATGGCGACGAAATTAAACGACCCGGTCGATTTTTGGTGCCGGCCGAAGGCGATGTCTTTGTCGGAAGCACCGAATGCTTCCTCTTCCACATAGCCGGTTAAAGTACCGAATTGGCCCGACTGGAGATAAAGTGTTTCACCGTTTTCACTGAGCTGGAACGGAATATTGCAGCCGGGAGCGGACGGATTACCAAAATGCACATCTTCATAAAAGACGACGTAGCCATTGGCGGGAATGCTTGTACCCGCAGCGATTTCATACTTCATGCGATTCGGGTCGCCGTCATTATCGTCCGACAGGAACCAGCCGCCGATGTTAATCGGCTGAGATGTCGTGTTATGTAGTTCGATCCAGTCATAAACAATCGTATCCGAATGAGCCAGCAGTTCGTTAATGACCACTGAGCCAATAGCGGGTGTGTCGCCGGTGTCATCTTCACCCGGCGAGCCGCCAACAGCCGCGGACGGCCGCCAACCGGCCTTTTCATCCCACAGGTTCGGATCGGTCGCGGCGGGGTCTTTGATGGTCAAGCTAAATCCGCCGCCGTCGGTAATATCATACCAGCCGTCTTTGTAGTCAAACGCATGGATGGTCGTGCCGATAGCATCCATCATCTCAATTTTCTCACCGCCGTTAT
>JANQGW010000222.1 GCA_028282905.1 Sedimentisphaerales bacterium
CCGTTCCATCCCATGTCCCGTCAAAGTTAACCAGCACCTGATTACTTACGGTTGCCGCACTGGCAAAAGAAACACACACGACACATATCATCAATAAATTTTTCATCTTAACTCTCCTCAATAAGCTCTAAACATTAATCATTTACAAAATCCATTAACTTTAAAAAATATCCTTTAAACGCACTTCTATCTGCTTTATCTGGATCACCGTTTAGAGCCGCAGCGCCGTGAATAAATCGACACCTCCTTTCATATCAACCGCTGCATCATAACGTCATTTTTCATTTTGATTATTCCAATCGCAACTTAACATCTCCATAGGAACTGCTGCCGCCACTGCCGCGGACGGTTGCCCGCAAAAGCATATTGTCTGCAATGCCCGGCACGGTGATACGGTAATAGTTCTGACCGGACAGTTCCGTCACTAAATCCACCCGCTCAACACCATCCATTACAAAGACTAATGTCTGAATCTCAATATCGTCGGTGCCGCTGGTTTTCTCGAACAGCAATTCATAGGTCGCCGCATCATTCACAAAAGCCGTCACGTCGATATCCCAGACGTACCAGTCCGTACCGGTTGCCGGGTGGTCGGGATACCATTGATCGGCCGTTTGCCAGGGATGAATCGGCGGCTCATACGTGGAAGCATCCGTATTGTACACCGCTAATTGGCGAATGATGGGAGTTGCCGCGGCCTGCATAGTCCGAATACGAACAGCGGTAACATTGTCAACCGAGCTGAACGTATCGATTTTTTTGTGACCAATCGCTGTACCCGAGGCAAGCGTCTGCCATATTCCACCCACAAGGCCTTCGATCACATACTCACGCACACGTTCGCCTTGTGTAATATCTTCCATCGTAATGACATGATTAATCGTATTCGGCTCAGGTAGATCCAGTGTCACAAAATAGCCTTCGCCAAATGTCTCAGCAATCGGCTGACTGAAGCGACGTTTGACTTCCTGCCCAAATTCTGCCGCACGTGCCACATCCGCAGCCGGGAAAGCACCAGTTGGGTCCGGCGTCATGTTCAGCAGCAAAACCGCACCGTGACCAACGCTGTTATAATACATATTCATCAGGCTGCTGACACTCTTTAGAGTACCGGCATTATCCGTCCGCCAGAACCACGTGTTGCGTATCCGCGCGTCACATTCATTCGGTATCCAGGCATCCCCGTCCGGAGTACCATCCGCAGCCGTACCGGTTCCGGCATCGGCTACAGATTGAGGAACCGCGTTCCAACCCGGATACGGACAAGTGCCGTTTTCATTACCCACCCATCGAATCGTAGCCGCTCCGCCGGGACACTGGAAAATCATGGCATTCGGGGCATATTGCGCCAGAATATCATTGACCGGAGCAACAATATTACCGTCGAACCAGACCTCCATAAAGGGGCCGTAATCCCGCAAGACTTCCGTTAGCTGAGCACGATAAGTCGCGTTATAGGTTTCCTGGTCTGCAGGATCAAACGTATTGCCGCCAACGCCCGCCCCGAAGAAGCGGTCCTGCGGACTGATATAAACGCCCAGCGGCATATTGCGTGCATTGCAGGAAGCAACCAACTCGGCCAGCACATCGCCGTTGCCATTCTGGTACGGCGTATTCTTGATGCTATAATCCGACGTATCTGTCTGCCACATGCAGAAGCCGCCGACATGCTTAGCGACAAAGACAATATAGCCGGCGCCCATCGCTTCCGCGGCGGCCACCCACTCATCCGTATCCAGATCTTGGGGATTAAACAGCACCAGGTTATCCATATCCGCAGGCGTATCCCATTCCATATCCAGATAGGTATTGATGGAATAGTGAATAAACATCCCGACTTCGTAGTCGTGCCAGAGCACTTGCTCGCCAGTCGGTTTTGCTAATTGACTGCCGTCATTATTCAGGTCAATACAACCATCCATGAACGGGCGTGTGCAGGTAGCCCATTCAAACGCCATCTGTGCCAAATCCTGCAGATTGACCTGGCAATCCCGATTCAGATCCGCCGCCATATACCCCCACTGCCCGCACGCATCATCATAGATCGTAACACCCAGATCGACATCGGCCATTGCATCATAATCCGGATCAGCAGCACTTGAAATTACATGGCGAAGTGTGGTGCCGTGGATATCGTCTTCGTCACCATCGGCGACAGGGGTAACCGTCACGGTTTTCGGAACATCCCAATTGGCATCGCTAAACATAATCGATACGAAGTCCGTTGTCACCTGCTGCGGTTCAGATGTATCAGAAATTTGTACGGTTACGTCCCCCAGCGGCTGACGGCTGAGCTTGAGTGTATAAGTGTCGCTGTCAATGCCTTCACGCACTTCGAGACCGCCATTTGTATTGACAACCAGTCGAGTATCATCATATAAAGCAAAATCAGAAGCGGGATCGATGGTTCCGGTATAGGTTGAGAATGCCACGGCATCCAGTGTACCGTTAAGACCACGGCCGGTACCGGCCCCCGAATGATTAAAGTTGCCAAAAGTCACCATTGTTCCCGCTTGATCAAGATTACCGCCGGAAACACTGCCCTGAGAGCTGCCGTCCAGGAATAGCTCCAGCTTGTTTGCCGTTTCATCCCAAACCAGGGCCACATGATAGATTTGCCCAACCGTCAACGACGGAAAACTATCTTTCGGCTCGCTGCTGCCGTCCCAGTAACCAAACTGTGGACTGCCGTTGTAATAACGGGCGAACATATTGCCGCAAACATCAAAAAAATTAGCAAACGTCGATTGATTCTCATCAACTGACAGATTTGCCTCCATGATGAAACTGTCTGTGCCGACAATACCGGCCCCGTCAAAATAAAAGCCGTCATTGGCACTGGTATCTCCACTCAGAACAGCAGAGCCATTACCGGAGACAACCGGACTGCCTTGCGGAGCAAATGTCCCGGTCGTATCCACCTCACCGGCCGCCAAGGTATAACTTGATCCGGCCAGCGTACCGTCAAACTGCACCAGTATCTTTGTTTCTAATGTTGCCGCAGGACAAGTACATATAAAAACAAATATTCCCAAGGATAAAACTGTTTTTCTCATCAAATCCCTCATAAAACCCGAATGGCACTTCATACAATTTCCTTTCAGTTATTTCTCATTGTTGCAGTTATGGGGCTTCTCAACTCCTGCTTTTGAGTCTATAACCGCCCCCCCACGCGCGCACCTTCTCCGCATTATTTACTTGTCTGTATTAAAAATCATCTTTGACTACTGTTTGCCGTTTATATAAATCTCTTGAATTTGTCTTGGTGACAGTGCCTTATTGAAAATCATGACTTCATCCATGATGCCTTCAAAATAACGGGTAATCATTCCAAAATACGGATAGTCCGCTCCGATCAACAGCGGCATCGTCGAAAATGATATTGGACTATCTATCTGTGCGGCACCGATGAAGCGACCATCCCGATAAAATCGCACAGCTCCGGCATCGTATGCCGCCGCCAGGAACATCCATTGTCCATAGAC
>JANQGW010000239.1 GCA_028282905.1 Sedimentisphaerales bacterium
GTTGGCGCTGCTGTGATTGCTCGACGCCTGCACCGACGTCGCCGACATTGTGAACATCGATACCGATAACGCCGAAAACAGCGTCACAAATATCAACACAATGATGAGTGCAATACCCTTTTGTCTTCTTTTATTTGTCCCTCTGGACATTATCTGACCTTCCGTCTAAAATATTGGTTGTTTATGCTATTTAAAATATACAAATCAAATCTACAAGAGCCAAACAATAACATTCCAAAGAAGAAGGGCCGATAAAACCATGCCTGTGGCAGATGTAGATTGCTTTTTAGATTATTGATTAAGTCTTTTTCTGAAATAACCAATAAATGAAATGACACGGTGTAGTGATCAAGTTGTTATTTAGGAAGGTAGAAGAAATGGCAATGAAAAAATCAGGTTTTACGCTTATCGAAATTGTTGCGACCATTGGACTCTTGGCCGTGCTGGTTCTCGGCACGTTAGGTTATCAATTCCATGCTTCAAAAAGCATGCAAATGGCTCAGGCAAAAGTCTCTGCAACACGATTGGGCTTATTGGTTCTTGAGAATTGGAAAATCGAAGGGGGCAGCGAGCATTACGACCCAACGACGCTTAACTTGGGAGCCACCGAAGTAGCTGGCAGTGATTTATATTTATATGTTGCCGATGAGATCCCTTTTTATTTGGATTTATCGTCCAGTGATATCCAAGCGAATGAAGAAACGGGTGTGACACTTCGGGAATTGGCAGTAAAAGTTCAGTGGCGGTTGGATTATCAGCAAAGCATTCCGGAGCGAGATGATCCATCCAGTACTTTTCAAACGCATGTACGGCTTGATCAATCGGGAGGATAGTTTCATGGAACGTCAGAGGAAAAAGGCGTTTACCTTAGTCGAATTAGTTGTGGCCATGGCCACGGCTTCAATTTTAATGCTGTTGTTAGGTGTGTTGCTGCTAGGGACTCAGAATGCCTATCGTCAGATTTATACATCGGTTCATGCCCCAATCCAGCAGGACTCGCTGGTGATCAGTGCGGCTTTTGGTGCCTTTGGGCGAAAAGCAAATCGTAATAATTATACACTCTATCAGGTTACTGACAGTGATATTTTCATTGAAGCGATTCCGGATATCGATGAGTTTGTTGCAAGTGGCCAAGCCGTTGAATTTCGCTATTGGAAACAATCTTTTCAAGAGTTTGCTGATGAGGAGAAGGGAATGGATGTCGATGATACTGGCACCCATTATGTTCTGTTTTATCTGGTCAATGACCAATTACAGGCTGATTACGGAAACGTCGTCGATGGGATTGGGGCGATCCAGAATGGAACTCGCAGAAGAGGAGATGATGTCGAGACGCGTATCCTTGTGCAGGATATCGATTTGTCAAAAGATCGAGATATTTTCAGTCATAAAATTGTTGGTGGAAATGGCAGCGGTTGTGTCAATTTACACATGACGCTTAAAAATGATGCGGGGGATACGGTTGGGATAGAGACTGCAACCCTTTTGCGTGTCTCTTGGCCAAAGTAAAGTGGGAGATTAGTATGAATATATTGCAGAAGAGTATGGTCCGATCACACCATCGTCGAGGGTCGATTCTGGCGGGTGTTTTAGTACTGATGGTGATCTTGTCATTGGTTGGTTTTTCGATGATAAAAATATCAGAAGGTGCCTTGGTCCATGCGACACTTTTTCAAAATGAAAGTATAGCGATGGCTGCTGCTGAGGCTGCGTATGAAGATGCAATTTACTGGATGGGACAAAACCCGGAACTGCTGATGCTGATGGATGTTGACGGGACGACCGGGAGGGTGTCATTTGAGAATTCACACGCGGACTATCGTGTCAAATTTCACGGATTTGTAGGCTATCGATCGGTGTTTGAGGTGATGGCAGACGGTTACTGCGGTACGTTTCACCGAAGCATTCGTGTTCATGTTATCCAGGCAGTCTCCGGCTGGGAAATGGGCCAGTGCCGCATTCCAACCAGTACCGGTTCGACGCAGGAGGTCTATTTTGCCAACGGTGAAATTCTGGATATGCCGATTCATATTAATTCATACCAAGCTCCAGACGACTCTCAGCGTGACATCCATATTAGCGGTTGGCCGTCCTTTCTTCAGGATGTCTCAATGGGTGAGTCCCGTTATTCGGCTGGCGGCCATGATAAGTATGCGTCGGTGATCGATCTGTTTGGCGCGGGGATTTCATTTGATCAGCCCAGGAGTCTGATTTCCGATGAAGATGCCGTCCAGTCAAAGATTGAATGGTATAAAGAGACTATCCATGACCAGCGGAGTGATTTGGTCCTGACGCCGCAAAAAGACGGTCGTGTACCGGAAGGACAGGCGGCGGTTCAATTGGAATTTTTTGTGGGCACTGACGGTAAAGGGTATGTCCGTATCACCAATGACTGTAGCGTTCGCGGGCGTTCCATTCCCTCCGGCTCGGATACCTGGGACTATAAAGTCAGACCTGGCAGTGACGGTACGCGGTTTGACAAGTATTCCATCTACGGCTTTCACTATATTCCCGAGAATGCCGAAGCCGACGGCTTGCGAACCACTCACTCGATGGCGAGCACACAAATGGAAGTGGAATATGGCGGCTATGAAGCGCCGCCCTGCGGGATGATTTATGTAGACGGCCATGTGATTATCGGCAGTGCGGATGAAAATGCGTCAGCCTCTGAAATTTCCGATCTGAATGTTGTCCAGGGTGTGATGTCCGTCGTTGCCACCGGTAATATCTGGCTGGCGAATTCGGTGACTGTTTCGGACAAAGATGATGACGGAAAAATCTACCTGCGGCAGAATAATGGCATGCCGTCGGAGGAAAATCCGAACGGCCTGGGCCTGTTTGCCGGCGGCGTTGTCAAAGTATTGGATCCCGGCATGGTCGAAAACTATGCCAGCAGCGGCAGCGGTGGATATTGGAAGTGGGTCAAAAAAGGCTGGAAATGGCAAAAGGTTTGGGTACCTCCTTCAAGCGGCGGCGTCCCCGAAATCAGCGGCCTGGTCTATGAGCCGATTGGAGCTAAAGATTCCGGTCAGGCCGATGGCAGCTATCACCGGCATTTGCCGGACCCGATGGTGATTGAAGCGGCGATTACCGTTGGTGGCGGCGGCTGGGGTGCTGAAAATGTCCGACGCAGCAGCGGCGGGCGAAAAGAAGCTTCAGGCTCACAGGATGAGCTGCTCGTTCGCGGCACGATCACCGAGGTTATCCGCGGTGTTGTCGGCCAGATCGGCCGGGACGGTTACCTGAAACACTATTATTTCGACCAGCGAATGTTATCGGGCCTGATTCCCGGCAATGTGCGTCTCAAAGGAAAATTTATCACCGCACCGGCTGGATGGAGTGATTTTAGGATTGATCCAAATCCCGAGGAATAATTTCAGTCAATATAAAACGACGGCAGAAGAGCAGGGGCAAACAAGAGTGAGCTTTGAGTACACACAGTTTTAGATGCTATGTGGCAGATAAAGTCTTAACTAATACAGTTGAGATATGCCTTTTTGGCATGAAAAAGAGACGGATGAATCCCCAGCCGTCTCTTTTTTTACAAATTGGTAACAACTTCTGCTATCTGTTCCTGCGTCGGATCCATCCAACCAGCCCTAACTGCCCCATTTAACGCTGGGACAGAACAGTACAAAGCGTATCAATCCTCGCCGGCAGAGTCCGGCACAAAACGCCATATTTACTGCAGTACGCCGCGTACGACCGTGTAATTTGTACTCAAATAAGGCTTTATAGCTCGAAAAAATATTTATTAGAAGCGGTATTACGAGCACTTTATGGGCGTATGAATTTGAAATCATAGCCATGTTTTTCTCATTTTTGGAAGAATCAAGAAATCGTGATGCTCCTATTGCTCCCGCTGAAATTGCCCATTTATCCCACTCGGCCCCAAGCTTAAAGCCGGTATCTCTACCACCTTACTTCCATCAAATGTGAACAACCTTTTGAACCTACTTTTTAGAGAGTCAGGATTTTTAGCTTTTCTGAACTGCTTCGGGTTCATATTCCCAATATACCGGCACAGAACCGCCCATTCTTCCGGATTGATCCCTTCCTTGAGTTCACACCATACCCCAGTTTCTGCAATAGAGGGTTCAGAGAAAAGAAGTCCTTGCTTTGGGGTTTTCGTTTGAGTCAACATAATACCGCTTCCTTAAAAAAAATTAATTATCAAAAGAAGGGTTTAGGAGGGATGTGGCCCAGAGGTTAGTGCCATCCTTTAACTATGGGGAGTTATATAAGAGAGCATTGTGGGTTGTCAAGAGTTTTTGTTTTGTTATACTAGCAAGAAATTACTCATGAATAACATAAGGGCTAAAATAAATGACTCCATCTTTTATCGCATTAGATTTTGAAACAGCCAATCAATATCACGACTCAGCCTGTGCAATAGGTTTGGTCAGAGTTGAGAACAGCCAAATTGTCAGCAAGGAAATGAGGCTCATTAATCCCAATACCTTTTTTGCGTGGTTCTGTATTAACGTTCACGGACTGACCGAAGAAGATGTTACAGATGCCCCTCTCTTTGATGAAGTATGGCAAGAAATGACTCCTCTATTTCAAGATGTTGAATTTATCGTTGCTCATAATGCATCATTTGATAAGTCAGTTCTTTATAAAAGCTGTGACAAATATAATATCCCTCACCCTAGACAAAACTTCACCTGCTCTATTAAGGCGGCAAAGTATTGCTGGAAATTGCCTTCATACAAACTCAATACGGTCTGTGAACATCTCGGAATAGAGCTGAGCCATCATGAAGCTTTATCAGATGCTACAGCTTGTGCAGAAATTATGATAAGGGCATATAAGAACGGGTATAGGATTTAAATAAAGGGTTACAATGACAATTCGGATAAATTAAATTCTACATATATTGATGAAGAACCGGTTCCAGCCAATCAGTTAGTCAGAACAGGTTTTGCATATGGGGAAACTCCCGAAGCGGCCAAACAAGGGGCTTTAGAGGCGTGGCGTAATGATGAACCCACGTCAGGAGGGGGGCACTTTGTCGAAGAGTATTTACGTTATTATTCTAGTAGTGATTCTTACTCTGCTAAAATACACACCAAATCGGCTCAACTTTTTAAGAGTTTGTTGAACGTTCCAGTTTATCAGAGCGGTGTAAGAATTCATGGATATGTTCGGGAATAAAATATCATGATTTTCCCAGTCTTATCCTTTTGAAGTGTATTTCAAAAGCAACCGGATTTTTTAACCTGTATCAAGGGAATTGAAAATAATTGCATTCTGCTTACTTTTTATAACTGTCTTTATAGGATGGGTTTATCCGATTTCGACTTGTAAAGACAGGGGCTTTATTTCATGTTCTAGATGTAGTGTGGTTGTATAAGTTAAAAAAGTGTAGATAATAGCGAAGCAATGACTATTTATTGATAAATATATAAGAGTAAACAATGGAAATACAAAACCCAGAAAAGAAATCGCGACTGCTTATCGCAGATGACCAGGCGGATGTTTTAAAGGCGTTACGTTTATTGCTGAAGCCGAAAGGATATCAAATTGAAACCGCATCCTCAGTTGCAGAAATTATTAAGACGCTGCAGACACAGGATATTGATTTAGTTTTGATGGATATGAATTATGTTCGTGGCGAAACTTCCGGCGAGCAAGGTCTTGGCTTAATTTCTAAAATCAAACAAATTGACGATTCAATTTCCATTATCGTCATGACTGCTTGGAGCAGCGTGGAACTGGCCGTGGAGGTAATGCGAAGAGGAGCCCATGATTTTATTTCCAAGCCGTGGGAAAATGAACGATTATTATCGGTTCTGCATACCCAGCTTGAATTTGGGCGAATTCTTAGGAAAAGCCGTCAATTGGAGCAGGAAATTGTTACGCTGAAAAATGAAACCACTCATACTCTTATTGCTCAGTCGCCTTCGATGAAACCGGTACTGGATACAATTGCCAAGGTGGGGCCTTCGGACGCTAATGTTCTTATTACGGGTGAAAATGGGAGCGGCAAAGGTGTGGTTGCTCAGGCATTACATGCAGTATCCCATCGAAAAGATGAAACTTTGGTGACTGTTAATACGGCCAGCATCCCAGAGGCAGTGTTTGAGAGCGAGTTGTTTGGACATGTTGCAGGTGCTTTTACTGATGCCAAGTCGGATCGCTTGGGAAGGTTTCAACTGGCTGATGGCGGAACCCTTTTCATGGATGAAATCGCTACGATTCCCGTGAATCTGCAAACTAAATTATTGCGTGTTTTAGAAAACGGCCAGTTTGAACCCATTGGATCATCCAAAACCTGTAATGTAAACGTTCGTATTCTTTCGGCAACAAATGCGGTTTTAGCTGAAGAAGTTCAAAAAGGAACGTTTCGCCAGGATCTGCTTTATCGGCTAAACACAATACATATCCACGTGCCGCCTTTACGTGAACGCTCGGAGGATATTCCTTTGCTTGCGAAGCATTTTCTCGAGAAGTATATTGTTAAATATCGAAAAACGATAGCCGGATTTGATGGCTCTTGTTTGCAGTTACTCACGGATTATCCTTGGCCGGGGAATGTTCGCGAATTGGAGCACACTGTAGAGCGGGCTGTGTTAATGGCTAAAGGTCCGACAGTGTGTCCGGCAGATTTGGGACTGGCAGATGTTCAGAGTTCAATGATGAATTTCGAGAGTATGACACTTGAAGAGATAGAACGGTGGGCAATTAAGAAAGCTTTACAACAATTCCAAGGCGATATCAGCAAAGCGGCAAATGCATTAGGTCTGAGCCGTGCAGCATTATATCGACGCATGGAGAAGTTTCAGATCCAATGAAATTTGAACGTAAAATTCTGACAGGAGCACTGTTGAGTGGACTTGTGAGCCTAATTGTTTCTATAGTACTTATCTGGACTTTGTCAATCAGAGTTTCTTTTCAGTTACTGTTAACCCTTTTAATGCTATGCTTGTGGATGGGGCCGGCTTTACTATTAAGGGAAAAAACAGCTTTTTCCTTACGAACAATTTCTAATTTATTAGGGGCACTGCGTGAAGGAGACTATTCTTTTCAGGTCAAAGGGGCTTGTAAGAATGATGCCTTTGGGGAACTTATTTGGGAAATAAACACGCTTTCCCAGACATTGCACCGCGAAAGGCTGAGTGCAATGGAGGCCACTGCTTTGCTTCGTAAAATTCTGGCTGAAATTGACGTTGCTTTATTTGGATTCGATGAAGAAGGTAAGCTGTGTCTGGTTAACGAAAGCGGAGAAAAACTTTTAGGAAAAGAACAGGATGTTCTTATGAACTGTTATGCGGGAGATTTAGGTTTATCAGAATGCCTGATTGGTTCTGCGCATCAGATCATGGACTTGAAATTTCCTGAGGCGGTGGGACGGTGGGAGCTGCGGAGAGCAACCTATCGTGAAAAAGGTCTCTCTCGCCAATTAATTTTTTTATCTGACGTGACTCAAATCCTTCATAAACAGGAACGATTGGCCTGGAAACGTCTTATTCAAATCTTGCGACATGAAATTAACAACTCATTAACTCCGATTCGATCTGTTGCACAAAGTCTGCAAGCACATCTGAAACAAAATACAGATGATAATATCGGTGTTGAGGATTTGCGAGAAGGGTTGGAAATTATTGCTGAACGTTCCGGAATCCTCAAAAAATTTATCGAATCCTATTCTCAGCTGACCCGATTACCTGAGCCAACTTTAAAGTCGGTTAATGTTTCGGAGTGGGTTTGGCACGTTGCCTCTCTGGAACAGCGGCTATCGGTGCATGTTTTAGAGGGGCCGGATATAACCATTCAGGCCGACCGCAGCCAATTAGATCAGCTATTGATTAATATAATATCGAATGCGGTTGAGGTGAGTCTTGAAGAAGACTCCAATGAGGGAGCACAGGTGGTAGTCGGGTGGAGAGTAGATCGAAGTTTTTTGGAGATACGGGTGTCTGACAATGGAACCGGCTATAATACCCAAAAAGATCCTTTTATTCCTTTTTTTACAACTAAGCCGGAGGGATCAGGTATTGGCCTGGCTCTAAGCCGACAGATTGCCGAAGCTCATGGGGGTAGTTTATCTCTGGAGAACCGAAAAGACAGAAAAGGCTGTAAGGCTATTTTGCGCTTGCCTGCTCAGTCATAACTGAGTTCATCAAAGCAGAGAGTTCAGATCGAATTGCGAACCATAGTGTTCGTTTCCGAACACAAGATTTTCGAAATCGAACACGAAGCGCCAAGCACTTTGGAAAATACTCGATATTCTGCGATTCATTTCATGTTCTGGAGATAAAAATCTTGGCACGCGTTTTGCTATTATAGACAGGCATGGATATACCGAGAAAAGGACAAAAGAGAAAACGTACTGTAAGTCGAATCGTAACAGGTTCGGTAATTGTGGTTCTTTTAAGCGTGATTACGGTAGGATTGTCTCGTTTGGAACCGGCCTGCCCCTCTGTGGAGAGAGAAGCCCTCCTGTTTGACAAGGTTGAGGAGGGGGATATGACACTTGAGGTTCGCGGCATAGGGACGCTCGTTTCTGAGGACATGATGGTGGTTCCGGCACTTGTGAGTGGGCGAATTACTAAGATTTTAGTCGAACCGGGAACTGTTGTAGACCCTAATACGGTGATTTTGGTGATGGATAACCCGGAATTGCACCTCCAGCTTCTTGATGCGGAATCGGCATTGAATTCAGCAAAATCTCGACTTATTGCGGAAAAAGCAAGATTACTGGATCGGTTGCTGGATATGCAGGCAGGTTTAGCACAGTCCCAGGCAAGTTATGAACGAGCAAAGCTTAGCTATGAGGTGGAGAAACAGCAATTTTCTGATGGGTTGATCTCTGAGTTGCAGTTTACCGTTTCTCAAAATGCTGTCGAAAATCAGGGAAAACTATTAGATATTCAAAAACAACGTTTTGATGTTTTTCAAGATAAGATTCAGCCATCACTCCTTTCAGAACTGGAGGCATCGGTAAAAAAGGCTCAGTCAGCATATGACCTACGTAAGAGCCAAGAAGATTCTTTATTTGTTCGTGCAGGTGTTGCCGGTGTATTATCACCGATCCAGAAGCGAATTGAGCTTGGGCAGCAGATTGCAAGCGGCCAGATTTTAGCAAGAATTACAAATCCGGAGCGTTTGGAGGCCCGATTGCAAATTCCTCAGGGGCAAGCCCGGGATATACAAATTGGATTGCCTGTTGAGATTGACACGTATAATGGGATTATTTCAGGTTCAGTTTCTCGCATTGAACCGACGGTGGTGGAAGGTAATGTGTCGGTCGACATACATTTGGATGGCCAACTGCCAAAGGGTGCCCGACCGGATCTATCGGTTGTCGGCACGATTCAAATTGACCGTCTTACAGACATTCTGTATGTGGGGCGTCCCGTAATGGCCTCTGCTGACAGTCAGTGTGAACTTTTCAAGATTATTGAAGACGGAAAGTACGCAGTCCGTATCGTCGCAAAATTAGGGCGAACCTCAGTGAGTACCGTTGAGATACTTGACGGATTGGCTCTTGGGGATGAAATTATTCTCTCGGACATCTCGCAGTTTGAGGAAGTTGATAAAATACGCATGAAATAATCTTTTTCCGGTCGAGACCAAACGGCTTATTCGATTAATGGAGATATAAACAATGTCACAGCCAGAACAAAAGCTTATTCACATTCAGGATTTGCATAAAGTATTTGTCACCGATGAGGTGGAAACGCATGCTCTTTCAGGAGTTCATTTAAAGATTTCTAAGGGTGAATATATTGCGATTGGGGGGCCTTCCGGATGCGGCAAGTCCACCTTGCTTTCCATTATTGGCTTGCTGGATTCTCCGACAAAAGGAGATTACCATTTGAATGGCTGCCAGGCGGCAGATCTGACGATTTCACAAAGGGCCCGCATTCGTAACAAAGAAGTCGGTTTTATCTTTCAGAGCTTCAATCTGATAGGCGACCTGAATGTTTATGAAAATGTGGAGTTGCCGTTAACGTATCGAAAAATGGTCGGGCCGGAAAGAGACAAACGTGTAAAAGATGCTTTAGAGCGCGTTAAAATGTCTCATCGAATGAAACACTATCCCAGTCAACTATCAGGTGGCCAGCAACAGCGGGTTGCAGTAGCCCGCGCGTTGGCCGGCACTCCTTCGATTCTGCTGGCCGACGAACCGACTGGAAATCTGGATTCGAGCAATGGCGAGGCCGTGATGGAACTGCTCGCTGAACTGCACCGCGAGGGTGCTACTATTTGTATGGTCACGCATGATCCACGGTATATTCGACATGCCGATCGTGTGGTCCATCTTTACGATGGACAGATTGTTGATGATGACCAAGTAATGCCGACGTGGCTTCGTTAAAAATAAAAGTAGACGCAATCCTATCCCAATTAATAGGAGATGATAAGGTGAATTCAATTTTACAGGATGTGCGTTTTGGTATTCGCGGATTGTTAAAAAATCCCTATTTTACAATAATCGCAGTCTTTTCCATAATGTTAGGGATTGGTGCCAATACTGCTATTTTCAGTCTGATCAATAGCGCAGTATTAAAGCCGCTACCAGTGCAGGAACCGGAACAGTTACGTATGGTCGGATGGAGCGGTCCCTCACCCACAGATCCCTCATCGGGTATTCATTTTAGATTTAGCGGATATACTACTCATGCGACAGGCCGATTTAAGTCGGATGGATTTTCCTATTCGGCTTATTGCCAACTGCGCGACCAGACTAGAGATTCGGCTGAGGTTTTTGCATTTTCTAATATTTGGGAAACCTCGACAATTCTGACTCAGGACGGTGCTTACGCGGCACACGGTCAGTTGGTCTCCGGGAACTTCTTTTCAGGATTGGGATTGCAGCCGATACTGGGCCGACCTATCAATATCGAAGATGACCGCAAAGGTGCCAATCCAGTTACGGTGCTGTCTTATACGGCCTGGAAACACTGGTTTGGACTTGATCCAGAGGTGCTGGGAAAAATTGTTACTATCGATAGGCATCCATTTACCGTCGTTGGCATATTGCCAGAGAACTTTCATGGTGTCAGCTCTTACGCTCGTTGTCGTTTTGACGTATATATACCACTGACTTTTCAGCCACAAATTCTATCGAGCGTTTCACTGGAGTCTCCCACAGACTGGTGGTTGCAGGTAATGGCGCGTTTGCACTTGGATGTCAGCGAGCAGCAATTCCAAGCCGTAGCGACCGGGGCTTTGAATCAAGCGGTTCATGCTGCCCAGCCAAATTTCGATAAACCGGTGACGCTGCTTCTTAGCGACGGCAGCTGCGGAGGACAATTGGGACGTGATCGTTATACAAAAACACTATTTATGCTGATGGGGATTGTGACGATTGTACTGATTATTGCATGCATGAACGTGGCGGGTTTATTGCTGGCTCGTGGCGCTGCTCGCCAGCATGAACTGTCATTGCGGACCGCACTGGGGGCTGGCCCCTGGCGACTGATACGGCAGTCTCTAACGGAAAGTGTGTTGATCGCAATGATCGGGGCAGGACTGGGATTGATATTAGCTGCCTGGCTTAAACCGATGGTGTCGACACTGTTTGGTTTTGAAAACAGCACGATGGTTTTAACTTTCGATTACCGGGTATTTGGCTTTGCCGTGATTCTTGCATTGGTATCGGCGTTGTTGTTTGGAATCCTGCCGGCCCTTTATTCTCTGCGCGGAAATCCGATCAACAGTCTAAAAGAGCGATCTATGCTCAAGCCGCCTCGTCTGCGACTAGGTAAAGTGCTGGTTTCAGGCCAAATGGGCTTGTCTCTGTTGCTTATGATTGGTGCGGGATTGTTCACTCGCAGCTTAATAAATCTATCGCAAATTGATATGGGCTTTGATTCGGAAAATGTGTTGATATTTAAATTAGATGCTACCAAAGCAGATTATCGTGATGATCGCTTAATCGATTTTCACCGGCAGTTTCGGGATGAGATTTCAACACTTCCGGGCGTTCAAGATGTGTCCTATTCCAGATTTCCTTTGCTAAGCAGTATTCGCAGTAATACTGATGTAAAACTACCTGGACGTGTGGATAGCTTACCTATTCTAGTTTTGGATGTAGGGGATTCATTTTTAACTACGATGAAGATTCCTCTTTTGCTGGGTCGTGATTTTACGAGTAAAGATCTCAACAGTTCGGAACATGCTGTTATTGTCAATCAAGCATTTGTACAGGCTGCCTTCCCCGATGAAAATCCGATTGGCAAAGTATTTTCAACTAATTTTAATAACCATAATCATACAATTGTAGGAGTATGCTCTAATATCAAGTATTATGATCTGAAGGTCTCTGATGAACCGACAGTTTTTGATTGTTATGCCGGATATAGATCTTTATGTTATGAGGTACGCGTCTCAGAGAATCCGTTCAATCTGGTTCCGGCGATCCGTCAATCTCTGGCGTCAATTGATCCAACCATTCCGCTGTCGGATATCAAAACTCAGAGAATTCAGATTGCCGAGTCGATAAAAAACGAGCGAATCTTTACTTTTTTCGGGGTCGCCTTAGCCGGGTTGGCTGTTTTGCTTTGCTGTATCGGCCTTTATGGTTTAATGTCCTATCATGTTACCCGCCGAACGGGTGAAATAGGAATTCGCATTGCTTTGGGAGCTTCTCCAAACAAAATTGCCTGGCCCATTCTACGCGATGCATTGATACTGGCGGTCATAGGCGTAATTATCGCTGTGCCGGCAGCTCTGATGTTGACTCGATTTGCCCAAAGCATTCTTTATGGAATTAAGCCAAATGATCCCTTGACCATTGTTCTTTCAGCAATGCTCTTGGCCCTGATTACAACGCTGGCTGCCTTGGTTCCAGTCCGCAGAGCAGTTAAGATTGATCCGATGTCAGCAATTCGATATGAATAGGAGATGATAAAATGAATTCAATTCTACAGGATTTACGGTTTGGTCTACGGATGCTTTTGAAGAAGCCGGGCTTTTCCGTGGTGGCGGTTTTGACACTGGCGATTGGGATTGGAGCGAACATAACTCTGTTCAGCGTGATCCATGCTGTGCTGCTCAAGCCCTTGCCCTTTGGAGATCCGGGCCGTCTGGTTGTGGTACAGCAGCAGAGCAAACGGCATGGCTGGACAACCGGATTTTCGTATCCGGATTTTCAGGATTGGAAAGAACAGGGTCAGGTTTTCGAGTCATTTGCTGCATTCACTCAAGCTGAATTTGATCTTGTTGATAAACATGGCGGCCAAAAAATCAAAGGCGCGGCTGTTACCGAAGATTTCTTTTCACTGCTCAAGATGCCTCCGCTAATGGGAAGAATTCTGGGCGTTGCTGCTGATATTGTTCAAGGTAACGTTAGAAACGAGAAGCTAAACCACTTGTTTTTCCCATTTGATTCGAAATTCATTGGTCCTGACTTAGTGATCGTTATGCGAACAGAGTCAGAATCAGCTGCGGTTATCGGTCAAATTCGTGAAATCGTCCGGGAAATCGATCCGTCGCTGCCGGTATTTAAAGTCAGTGCCTTCAAAGCACAAATGAATAAGTGCGTCAGCCAGGAAAGATTGGTTGCGCTATTCCTCATCATTTTTGCCTCTATCGCGGTTTTCTTGGTTGTCATCGGAATCTATGGTGTGGTGTCGTATGCCGCTGTCCAACGAACCAACGAGATCGGTATTCGCATGGCACTGGGAGCGCAGCAGACAAGCATACTCGCTATGATCCTCAAACAGGGATTGATACTATCGGCTATTGGCTCAGTTCTCGGTATCGCCGGGGCGTTTGGCTTAACCCGATTCCTGAAAAGCTATCTTTATGAAATCAGTACTGTCGATACACTAAGCTATATTCTGGGACCACTGCTGGTCACCGGCGTAGGGATTCTGGCCTGTTACCTGCCCGCTCGTCGTGCAGCAAAAACTGATCCAATGGTGGCGTTAAGATATGAAGAATAGGAGATAGTGAGATGAATTCAATTCTGCAGGATACGCATTTAGGTACGCGTCAGTTAATCTGATTAGAATGATAGATAAGGAATGATGATGATAACACTAAAGGATATTGAAAAAACATATGAGACGGCGGCGGGATACAGCTTTGTCCTTCGGCGGATAAATCTTGACATTAAAGAGGGTGATTTTGTTACCATTATGGGTCCCTCCGGAGCCGGCAAGACCACCTTACTGAATATTATCGCGATGCTCGACACTGCGTGGAAAGGCCAATACCATCTGGATAAACACGCTGTGCATGAACTCAAGCAGAAGGAACGTATGGCGGTGAACAGACAGTATATCGGTTTTGTATTCCAGAATTTCAATCTTCTGGAAAATTTAACGGTTTATGAAAACATTGATATCCCGCTTTCGTACCGTAATATTAAATCGTCCGAACGTGCCGGCATTGTATGTGACACACTGGACCGATTTGGGATCGTTGGCAAAAAGGATTTATTTCCCGGCCAGCTCTCTGGCGGCCAGCAGCAGCTGGTGGGCATCGCCCGAGCTGTGGCGGCTGCACCTCGGTTAATTCTTGCTGACGAACCAACCGGTAATCTCCATTCAAGTCAGGGAAAAGAAGTTATGGACCTGCTTAAACAGCTTAACCAGGAAGGCACCACGATTATTCAGGTAACCCATAATGAAAACTATGCAACATACGGCAACCGAGTCATTCAACTGGAAGATGGACTTTTTGTTGAAAATACAGCATAAATCTTGATTTTCCACAAATAGCTTAAACATAAAACCGGAGATATTGATGGACACTTTATTGAACGATATTAAATACACGATACGTCGATTGCTAAAAAAGCCGATTTTTACTCTTACGGTTGTTTTGACATTGGCAATTGGCATCGGGGCAAACACAACTATGTTCAGCGTAGTAAATAGTATCTTACTGCGTCCACTGCCGTACCCGGATTCGAATCGGCTTGTCATGGTGTGGGAAAGTCAGCCGGAAAGAGGAAAGTTTCATGAGCTGGTTTCTGTGCCGAATTATCTGGAATGGCAGCAGCAGTGTAAATCCTTTGAAACAATGGGACTTGCTTTAGGCGGAGAAATGAACTTCGCTCACGGCCAAAAATCCTGTCGGATAAAAGTTGCAGGCGCTTCCTCTGGCTTGCTGTCTGCCTTTGGAGTGAAGCCGTTATTCGGTCGAACGTTTAATATCGATGATGACCAGCCCGGAGGTAACTCAGTTGCTTTATTGTCCCATTCACTTTGGCAGAACCAATTTGGCTCAGATCCGAAGGTTATCGGGCAGACGATCAAAGTGGAAGGAGGGTTAATGCAATGCACAGTGATAGGAGTAATGCCGGCAGATTTCCAGCCGTTTAATGATAATTGCAAGGGTGTCCAATGCTGGTTGTCATTGGGGACAATGGAGTGGGCCTTCCAGCAGCGAAGCAATCGCATGGGAAGTGTCGTTGCTAAATTAAAGTCCGGCATAAGTCTGGATCAGGCGCAAGCCGAGATAGAAAGTACTGCCAAACATATGACTTATCAGTACCCAGAAAATAAGGGCTACAGTGCAAAGATTGTTCCCTTGATGGATGAAACGGTCAAAGGGATTGGTGCCTCGCTCTGGTTGCTATTGGCGGCCGTGGGACTATTACTGTTGATTGTATGTGTTAATGTGGCGAATCTGTTGCTAACCCGGCTGTCAAGTCAGGAGCGAGAAATGGCTGTGCGAACTGCATTAGGGGCTAGCCCCTGGCGTTTAATTCGTCAGGTGTTTGTGGAATCACTCATATTGGCCTGTCTGGGAGGACTGATTGGCGTATTGATGGCTTTCATGGGCTGCAGAGTACTATATCTCTGGATGGGAGAGCATATACCCAGAATACACGAACTTTCCATTGATGGGCGAGTGCTGGGTTTTACAGCAATGATTTGCTTGGTATCCTGTGTGCTTTTTGGTTCAGTGCCGGCCCTGCGTATTGTGGGTAGTGAGGTGTTGTCCGTACTCCGAAACAGTTCGAACAGGTCCGTCACCTCACGTTGTCGCATACTTCAGGATTCGCTGGTGGTGATGCAGATTTCAATGGCTCTGGTGTTACTGATTAGTGCCGGACTGCTGGGACGAAGCTTTATTTCTCTCATGCATACGGAGTTGAACATGAAACCTGAAAATGTCTTGACTTTTAACATAGGATTGCCGATTGGGTCGTACCGGGAAAATCAAAAGCGAAGCGATTTTCTCAGTCAACTCGATGCTGAACTACAAGCTCTTCCGGGCGTACAAAACGCCGGAGCCACCAGTCAATTGCCCTTTATGAACTGGAACAGCGTCGGATTCTGGGTGCTGGAAGGACTGCCTCTGGAGCCTGATTTAGAGGCAAAAGCACGTTACCAAGGGATTTCACCCGATTACTTTAAGACAATTGGCACTCCGTTGGTGAAAGGACGTTTTTTCGATGAACGCGACAAACAAGGGACCGAGGGGAAGATCATTATTAATGAGACAATGGCTCAACGCTTTTGGCCGGAGCAGAATCCAATCGGCACACGTATCGGTCATGGCGTTCAATTTGGAAACGGTGTACCTTCGGCCTATGAGATTGTGGGCATTGTTGCGGATGCCAAACAGCAAACCTTGAAAGGGGAGATTCAACCGGAAATGTGGTGGTTGAATACTCAGCATCCCCCATACCATGTGATTTATACGATTAAAACCGACTGCAACCCTTCCAGTCTGATGCCGTCGATTCGAAAGGCTCTTGCTCAAATGGATAACACTGTGACCATTTCAGATATCTATACGCTCAAGGAACGGATCAGCGGAGTAATGTCGCATGAGCGATTCTTACTTATACTCAACGGTCTTTTTTCGGCGGCTTCTTTACTGTTGGCCTCTCTTGGGGTATATGGCGTGATGGCCTATGCTGTTAGTTTACGACGACAGGAGATCGGCATCCGTATCGCACTGGGCGCCACACGAAACACCGTTCTTGGTTTAGTTCTGAAAAAAGGCGTTTTTCTTGCTGGAATCGGCTCCATTATCGGTATTCTGGGAGCATGGGGTGTTACGCGAGTAATGGATTCCATACTGTATCAGATTAACCCTTTAGACCCTGTCACTTTTTCAATTGTGCCAACATCACTAATCAGTATTACGTTGCTGGCTTGTTATTTACCTGCTCGCCGTGCAACGAAAATAGATCCGATGGAGGCATTACGCTATGAGTAAAGCGTGGAAGGGACCGGGACGGATTATGTTTTATAAAGCATCGATCATAGGTTCAAATATACTATTGATTGCAGTTGCCTTTATAAGCGGTTGTACAGACTCTTATAGCTATCAAACACCCTTTGCATTACACCAAAAGTTGGAGCAGATCGATACGATTGAGTCTGAAATTTTGTCAATATCTGAGCCGGTGACAGTGGAGCAGGCAAAGGCCAAACATACAGAAAAACTGAAAGATCCCAATGAGCCTGCCAGGCAGGTGGAAATGACATTGGAGCAGGTACGGATAGCAACATTGGAGAACAATCTTGGATTGAAAGTCGATTTGTTGTCTCCAGCAATCGCCCAAACATTTGTTGACGAAGAACAGGCTAAGTTCGAGTCAGTTTTTTATGGTAGCAGCTCTTTTCAGCGAGATGAGTCAAGTGACAACTCGAGTGTTATCCGCACCACAAGATATAACGCAGGCCTTCTAAAGCCTTTGATAACAGGTGGTTCCGTTCGTTTGGATTTGCCTTTCAGCAATACTGAGGCGACCGGAAGTGATCGAGTATCGCAATTGCAAATAGGCGTTTCATATGCTCAACCGCTGCTTCGCGGAGCCGGAACATCTATTAATACGCAATCTATTCGGATTGCCCAAATGCAACGAAATATTGTAGATGCCGGCACAAAACTCAAGATGATTAATCTATTGGCAAAAGCTGATGCGGCTTATTGGCAATTATTTTCGGCTCGAAAACAGCTCGATGTCAGACGAGAGCAATACAAACTGGCACAAGATCAACTTGAACATGCCAGAAAAAAAGTGGCTTCCGGTGCAGCAGCCAGAATTGAAATTGTTCGTGCGGAGGCAGGTGTTGCAAGCCGCATAGAAGCTGTTATCAATGCGGAAAATTTGGTCGAAAGCCGCTATCGCGATTTACGGCAAATTATGAATCGCCCGGATTTGTCGCTGGGCGACGAGGCCTCGATTGTCCCTAAAACAATGCCCAATCCTCTCGGATTGGAGATCGATCACCAACGTTTAATCAAGTACGCATTGGATAATCGAATGGATCTGATTCAGTTAGACATTCGCTTATCAATCGATGAATTGGATATTGAGCTTGCCCAAAACTCAACGCTGCCGGATTTATCTATCACGGGCAGATATCAGGCTACAGGGCTGGCAAGCAGCGTTTCGGATAGCTGCGGTAATTTATTTAAATCGCCCTCTGAAAGTTTTTATTTGGGGCTGTCATTAAACTTACCGCTGGGAAATCAGGCGAGTAAGGCGCAATTGCGCAGGGCTCGACTTTATAAGCTTGCACACCAAGGTCAAAAGGATGAGTTGCAGCAAATAATCCGAAAACAGGTTCATGAAGCTGCAAGCGATATAGAGACTAACTGGCGCCGGATTTTAGCTGCTGAACAGGGGGTTGAGGCGGCCTATCGAGATTACCAGGTAGAACAATCCCAGTTTCAGCTTGGCATACGGACAAGCACCGACGTATTACAGGCGGCTACTCGTCTGGCTGATGCACAGTTAGCCCGTATTTATGCTTTTGCAGATTATGAAATTGCCCAGATCGGCTTGGCTCGTGCAACCGGTACACTTTTAGGACACGCCGGAATAGTAATCACTCCAATTGGAAATAATATGTAGACGCTAATGCTCTGCATCCGTCCAACTTATGCCCAATTATTCAGCAAACCCTAAATAGTCTTGATATTTTACGTACTACAGGGTAAGTATTATAGGATTAAGAGTTGCAGCAGTTCGATAATTGTCCACCCAACCGTGCTCTGGTGATTAGCATCCTATGAAGCGGAACCTCCGGAATCAGTTATTATTGTTTTTACGTTCTTCGAAAAACTTCAATAACTTTTATTAACAGGAGGCCGCAATGGATAAATATATTGGATTTGATATTGATGACAAAAAGATAGTTGCATGTGTTGTACAAAATGGGATTCAAGATATCTATGAAACCTTAGTTCCCGGTGTTGATTCGATGAAAGCATTCCTTGATAAACAAAGAAAAGGCGGTTGTAAAACACATCTTGTATTTGAGATCAGCGGACAGGCCGGATTTGTCTATGATTCACTTCAGGGACATGTTGACAGCATTACCGTTGCAAATCCATCTAAAATGACTTGGATTTATAGAACCAGCAAAAAGAACGATCGCATCGATGCAAGAAAGATGGCAATTTTATTAAGCATAAATGAAATTCCGGCTGTCCATATGCCAACCAAAGAAGTTAGGCAATGGAGGGCTACAATACTGCATCGCCGTAATATCAAACGGAAAATGCTTCAGGTAGAAAATAGAATTCGTGCCATATTAAAATCACAAGCTATAACTAAATCAAAGCATGGCGGCAAATGGTGGTCCAAGAAAAATAGGAGCTGGTTCAAAGAGTTATGTGGCAATGATAAATTTGATTCAAATCAATTGTGGCGCATAGCTCTAGCCGATCTACTTGTTGAACTGGAATTGCTTGAAATACAGCATGATCGAATAGTTCGTTATCTGGACGATTATCTTAGTAGCAAACCAGGAGCAGTGCTTTTGATGAGTATTCCGGGAATAGGCCCAAGAACTGCAGAAGCAATATTGGCTTATACCGACGATGTCACAAGATTTAAAAGCAGCAAGCAGTATTGTTCATATTTTGGATTAGTTCCCAAACTCGACGAGAGTGGTTCAGTCAGACATCTTGGCCATATTACAAAGCAGGGTCCAAGTGTCGTAAGGTGGCTTCTCTGTGAATGCTGCTGGAAAACAATTAAATTCAGCCCTGCACTAAGAAAGTTTTATGATCAGGTAAAAGGTGGTCAAAAAGGCAGAACAAAGGTAGCTATAGTCGCTGTCTCGCGAAAAATATTGAGAAGCCATCCCAAAACCTCATTTGCTCTGAAAATGGCTCTTTTTGCCTCTGGTCAGCGTCAGACAAAAGCCACCTTAGCTTCGGCTAAAGCTGATTTGTCTTCCTTGCCAGAGACAAAAAGTTCTCATTTTCAACCGCAAAGCAGGTTTTGGGATGACTTCGAGTATTATTCGATCAATGCTTTTAACCGGAGAACTGTTTAATGAGAAAATGTTAGCCAATTATCTGGTAGGAACTGAACAGAAAACACATGAGAAAATAGCATAAATAGTCTGGTTGATGAATAATGGAGATTGTCCTGGGAATTAGCATTGTGAACCTTTTGGTATCTCGCTTTAAAGAATAGGAAATCTCAGCTGCAAAAAGTTTGATGTGCCACAATTTAGTGAGCACGAATAGGGGGCTAGGCATCAACCTGCACAATAGCTCTTTTGAAAATTTGAGTCAATTTGCACTTGACCGGTTCCGCTTCATAGGATGCTAATCACCAGTCTGAGCATCTTTGCGATAGAAATGACAAGCTAACCTTAAATGCAATATACATCAGATGAACACTCCCAATATGCTTGATCTTGCAGTCCAATCTTCA
>JANQGW010000064.1 GCA_028282905.1 Sedimentisphaerales bacterium
TCCATTCTTTATGGGCACCCAGTCACACCCGGAATTGACGAGCCGGCCGATGCGTCCGTCACCGATGTTTGTGGCATTAGCGGCGGCGGCCCGGCAGCAAAAGTATGCCGATGAAAAAATGGCCGGCCCGCTGGAAGCGGCTAAAAAAGCTAGGATATAATACCAGAACAACCAAAAGGCTCAGTATTTTACTGAGCCTTTAATGTTTTGATTTCAGCTTTTAGTTCTTCGACTTCTTTTATCAGTTGCTGGTTCTTTTTCTCTGTTTCAGCAATGATTTGCATGACGCGGATGTTGGTGTCGCCGAATTGTTTTGATGCATCATCTTTTTCGGTCCGGAGTTTCTCCATGGCCTTTTTAAGTTGAGCGATTTCAGCGTCTTTGGCCTCAAGCTGCTTTTTGAGCTGCAGGTTTTCGTGGCCCACCAGACGGGCACGCTGAATCTGGTTGGACTGTGACTCCTGACAGCCGCCCAGCAGTAGAACGGCCATGACAGAAACGAGTGAGATTACAATCATCTTACGCATTTTCAAGGTCTCCTGTTATTCTCTACTGATAATATACAATATAATACTCAAAGTGGGTCAATAATCAACAGGAATTCCGAATCCCGTGAATTGGAGGCTTCAGCTTGAAGGAAATCTGTCCCTCTCACAAGGGCCTGTGTCCTGATGATGATTTTCAGGCAATATTGGGAAGATTTGCTTAAATGACGACACAAAAGGGACAAAAACCTTTACAAAATCCGTGTTTGCGGATATAAAAAAGTGTGTCAATGAGTTCCGGATGCCATATTTTTGGTGAAAAGCATAAAGGGGGCCTTTGGGGTTCCTGTAAGCCTTAGATCGAGGAAACGATGAGTCTGGATCATTTTTTTAAACCTCAGTCGGTTGCGATTGTCGGTGCTTCTCGCAAGAGCGGCAAAGTCGGCTATGAAATCCTTGCGGGGATGCTCAAAGCGGGCTTTCCCGGTGATATTTTCCCTGTGAATCCCACTGCGGATGAAATTTTAGGTCTGAAGGCCTATCCTAATCTGAAATCCATTGGGCAAAGCCCTGAGTTGGTGGTGATTGTCGTCGCGGCCAAGCATGCCCTCGATGTGATGAAGGAATGCGCCGATGTCGGTGCCAAATGTGTGATTATCGTGTCGTCCGGGTTTAAGGAATCCGGGCCGGATGGGACAAATCTGGAACAGTCCATTGTTCGGGTTGCCAAAACTGCGGGTATCAGGATCGTCGGGCCTAACTGTATTGGTGTGATGGTGCCGGGAAGTAAGCTCAATGCCAGTTTTGGCGGCGATTTGCCTGCGATCGGTTCCATCGGCTATTTCTCTCAATCCGGTTCGCTGCTGGCAGCGATTGTGGATATGGCACGCGAAACCAGCTTGGGTTTCAGTAAGCTGGTCAGTATCGGTAACAAGGCGGATGTGGATGAGTTGGCGATTATCCGGGCATTAGGCGAAGATGACGAAACGAAGGTGATTGCCGGATATTTGGAGACAATTGCTGACGGGGATGCGTTTATTCGGCAGGCCGAGCGGATCAGCCGCAAGAAGCCTATTTTGCTGATGAAGGCCGGCGTGACCGAGGCAGGGGCGCGGGCAGCTTCGTCTCATACCGGCCGGTTGGCGGAAGTTGAAAGCGCCTATGAGTGCGTTTTCGAGCGGGCCGGTGTGGTTCGCTGTGAGTCGATCAAGGACCAGTTTGACTATGCGAGGGCGTTTTCGTACCAGCCGCTGCCGAGGGGGGCGAGAGTGGCGGTGATCGCCAATGCCGGTGGGGCGGGGATTATGGCGACCGACGCGATTGAGCGTGAAGGGCTGGAACTGGCGCAGTTCACGCCGGAGACGCAGGAGCGGCTGGCCAATTCCGAAGAACTGTCACGGGCGGCCAGTATTTCCAATCCGATTGATCTGCTGGGTGATGCACTGTCGGATCGGTACGAATTTGCCATTCGGGCGGTCATGGAAGATGCCAATGTCGATGCGGTGCTGGTTTTGCTCAGTCCGCACGCAATGACCGAATGCGTGGGAACGGCCGAGTCGATTGTTCGCGTCAGTAATGAAGACGGCAATCAAAAGCCGATTTTGACGTGTTTTTTAGGTGCCAGTCGCGTTGCTGAAGCGGTTAAGATTTTACGCATGGGCAAGGTGCCGCCGTATGACTCGCCCGAAAGCGCGGTTAAGACGATTAAAGTGATGCATCGCTATGCACAGTGGCAGTCACGCCCCAAGCGAGTGGTTAAGCTGTTTAACGTGAATCGCCGCAAGGTGGAGCGGATTATCGAACGCCACTTGCGGATGGAACAGTACGAAGTCGGCGAAATGGAAGCGAAGGAAATTTTAGAGGCGTATGGTTTTGTCACGCCGCAGGGCGGAGTGGCAACGACACCCGAACAGGCGGTCAGCATCGCCAACCGGATTGGGTATCCGGTGGTGATGAAGATTTGGTCGCCGGATATTCTGCATAAGACGGACGTCGGCGGTGTGAAGACCAATGTGATCGGTGAACAGCAGGTGATGGATGTGTTTGACCTAATGATGTATCGGATTCCTAAAAAGGCGCCGAATGCCAACGTATTAGGTATTTGCGTTGAACAGATGTGTACCGTTGGTCGGGAGGTGATTTTGGGGATGAACCGTGACCCGCGTTTTGGGCCGCTGATGATGTTCGGCACCGGCGGCAAATTGGTGGAAGTGCTGGAAGACGTGGTGTTCTACCCGGCGCCGCTGACGGCTGATGAGGCGATGGAAATGCTGGTGCGAACCAAAACGCATGAAATCCTTAAGGGCACCCGCGGTGAGGAAGGCGTTGATATTAGTGTAATTGCCGAGGCTCTGCAGCGGCTCTCACAGCTTGTAACGGAATTTCCGCAGATTAAGGAACTGGATATTAACCCCTTTATCGTTGGGCGGGAAGGAACCACGCCGATTGCGGTTGATTCCATGATGACTTTGGAAAAACGATAATTTAGTAGTTCGAGGTTGTTTGTCATGCCGGACTTGATCCGGCATCCAGGGCGACGATGAAAACGTATTACGTTTACATTATGGCCAATCGACGAAATGGAACGCTTTATATGGGCGTAACCAATGATTTAAGACGGCGAGTGCAGGAGCACAAAAGTGGTCTTGTCGAAGGTTTTTCTAAGAAGTATGGCACGACAGTGCTGGTTTATTTTGAACGATTTAAAGATATTAATCGGGCCATTCGACGCGAAAAAAAGTTAAAACGATGGCACCGAAAATGGAAATTAGAATTGATTGAATCGGTTAATCCTTGTTGGCATGATTTATTTGAGGTACATTGTCCACAGAGAAACTGCGAACATCTGGACCCCGGCTCGGAGGCCGGGGTGACACTATGAGAAAGCTGATCGAAAGAAAGATTTCAGGAAGGAAAGAGCCATGGATACCTTCGACTGGAAAGACAAATATGAGTATTTGGTAATGGATGCCCGTGAGGCGATTCGTAAAGTTCAGCCGGGCGACCGCATTTTTGTCGGGACCGGTTGTGGTCAGCCGCAGCATCTGGTTAACAGTCTTGTTGAGCACGGCGGGCATATTTCCGACGCGCATATTATTCACATGCTGACGATGGGTGCGGCGCCGTATGCGAATCCGAAATTCCGCGAAAAGTTCAAAATGAACAGCTTTTTTATTGCCGAAAATGTTCGCGGGGCGTTCGATGAGGGTGTGGGCGATTATACGCCGATATTCCTGTCGGATATTCCGCGGCAGTTTGAAAGCGGACGGATCAGTCTGGATGTGGCGCTGATTAGCGTGACGCCGCCGGATGTTAACGGTTTGTGCAGTCTTGGGGTTTCGGTGGATATCGTCAAGGCCGCCGCGGCTAATGCCAATCTGGTCATCGCTCAGGTAAACACGAATATGCCGCGGACAATGGGTGACAGTTTCATCCATGTGAACAATATTGATGCGATGGTGCCGTTTGATGAACCGGTGATCCCGGTCGAGCCGGCGGCCTCGAACGATACGCTGCGGGCGATTGGACGAAATCTTGCCCGCCTGATTGATGACGGCAGCACGATTGAGTGCGGCATCGGGCGGATTCCGCAGGCGATGGCCGAGTTTCTGCATGATAAAAAGGAACTGGGCATTCATACCGAGATGTTTGGTGACTGGATTATCGAGCTGATCGAATGCGGGGCGGTGACCTGCTCCAAGAAAACGATTAACCGCAACAAGGTCGTGGCCAGTTTCTGTATGGGCAGCCAGAAGTTGTATGACTATATTGACAACAATCCGATGTTTGAATTTCATCCGACCGAGTATGTAAATGATCCGTTTGTGATTGCCCAGCATGAAAAGATGGTTGGGATTAACGTGGGGTTGGAGATTGATCTGACCGGGCAGGTCTGTGCGGATTCGCTGGGCTATCAATTCTACAGCGGTATCGGCGGGCAGGTTGATTTTATTCGCGGTTGCGCGCGGTCTCGCGGCGGTAAACCCATTATTGCCATACCGTCAACGGCCAAAGGCGATACGATCTCGCGTATCGTGCCGACGCTGACCGAAGGGGCGGGAGTGGTGACCACCCGCGGCGATGTGCATTACGTGGTGACCGAGTATGGGATTGCCTATCTGCACGGGAAATCCATTCGCGAGCGGGTGCTGTCGCTGATTAATATCGCGCATCCGAAGTTTCGCAAGGAGCTCGTGCAGGCCGCCAAGGGCCAGCACTATATCCACCCGGACCAGATCGAGATGGAATGGGACAAGGTGCGGTATCCGCAGGAGCTGGAACGCTGCGAGACGCTCAAGGACGGCACGGAGATATTCTTCAGGCCGGTTAAGCCGACCGATGAGCGGGCGCTGTCGGAGATGCTGTATTCGCTGTCGGCCGAATCCGTTAAGAAACGCTACTTTACGCATACTCGGACGTTTCCGCATAAAGACGTGCAGAAGCTGACCAATGTTGATTATGAGCAGAACCTGGCGATTGTGGGGATTGTGCCGGGTGCCGAAGGCGTTGAGGATATTGTGGCGATTGCCCAGTATTTCCTCGACCCGAAGACGCAGGTGGCCGAGGTGGCGTTTATCGTCCAGGATGAGTGGCAGGACAAGGGCATGGGGTTTGTACTGCTGGATTACCTGACGCGGATCGCGATTGACCGTGACGTCAAGAGCTTTTATGCGACGGTGCTGCCGATCAATAAATCCATGCTGCAGCTGTTCTACAATTCCGGCTATAAAGTCAACACCGAATTCGACGGCGACTCCTACTCCATCAAATACGATTTAACAAAATGAGATGCGGAATTCCCTTGTGAGAAATGATTGTGATTGACGCGGGGAGTCGTTGGCGTTAATACAAAGAAATAAAAGTTTGTTTAGTGAAGGATGTGAATCAGTAAATATTGTCTTTTTGAAAGGGAGCAAATTGAAAAGTGAAAGAAGACTGCTGGATCCATTTGTATGCGTAATTCTTTACCTTTTGACGCTGTTTAGTTGTTGTTACGCTAACGACGAAAGTCATTCCGAGACAATTGATTTTCCCAATATTATTCAGAATGCAAAAGACCGGAATTTCCCTGCCTTGATTTTTGTCAAGCCGATTGTCGAAGAATACTCTTCCGGCAAAAAGACCCATCAGGAAGTGTTCGGCAGCGGCGTTATTATCAGTCCGGATGGCTATGCTGTTACGAATCATCATGTGATCGATAAAGCGGTTTCAATTAATTGCGTTCTATATGATAAAAGGCAAGTCACTGTCCAGTTGATTGGCTCCGACAAAGACACGGATTTGGCACTGCTCAAACTGCCTGTTGAACAAAGCCAGAAATTTCCCTTTGCAGAGTTTAATACGTCGCCCGTTTCCGAGGGAGACTTTGTGATGGCCTTGGGCAGTCCATTCGGATTTCAGCGGTCGATTAGTTTAGGGATTATTTCAAATGCGCAGCGCTACTTGGGGTTTGATACTGAGTATAAGTATAATACATGGCTTCAGACGGATGCTGCGATCAATCCCGGCAATTCCGGGGGACCGTTGATTGATATTGATGGGAAGATCATTGGTATTAATACACTGGGGCTTTCCGGGGCCGGGTTAGGTTTTAGTATTCCGGCAGACGTCGTCAAAAATATCGTGGAGCAATTAAGGGATACCGGCAAAGTCCAGCGGTCGGTAACCGGATTGCGACTGCAGCCGCTGCATGATTTTCACAGCAATACATTTATTGAGCATGATTACGGCGTGCTGATTTCCGGGGTCGAAGAGAATAGCCCGGCAGCCCGGTCAGGGATTTTGGCGGGCGATATCTTGCTGGAAATCAATACGCAAAAAGTTGATGGGAAATTTGCTGAGATGCTGCCGCGTATTTGGCAGAGTCTGGCAGCTTTGCAGTTAGACAAGAGTGTGTCTCTTACAATTCTTCGGTCCGGTCAAAGCCAAACGATCCAGCTTCTTCCCGAAGAAAAAGGCAAAATCGAAGGTGAAGACTATGATTGTTCTCGCTGGAATATGACGGTGAAGGAGATTAATAAATATCAGAATGCGAAAATGCATTATATGCACGGTGAAGGCGTTTATATTCAAGGGTTAAAATATCCTGGGAATGCCAACAATTCAGGTTTGCAGGAAAAAGATATTATCGTCAAGATTGGCAAGCAGGAAATAACGACCATTGGGCAGTTAAAAGAAGTGTACGGTCGGATACTTGCGGATTCAGAGCGCGAAAAGAAAGTCATGATAGAGGTCAAACGTAATGGCCTTCGAAAATGGATTGTATTAGATTATCGTAAAGATTATGAGGAGCAGGATTAATGGATATCTACAAACATGTATTTAAAGTTGTTGTTGCGTGTATTGTTGTCTGGTGTGTGACCGCTGAAGCCGGCGAAACGTCTGAACAAAAGAAAAACAGGGTTCGCGCAGAAAAAATTGAAGCGGATGCCCATCAACGTTTTGTCAAGCTGCATTATTATTTCAAAAAAAGTAATCGCCCCGAGTTTGAGGATAATTACTTCAGCTTTTCTTTTTCAGATAATGATGTGCAGGAAAAAGTTCTTCAAAAGAAAACCGTTATAAAATCCGGGGTGATTATCAGCAAGGAAGGTGATATCTTTTCGGATGAAGACAGTTATACTCCCGATGTGATTGATAAAATCATTGTTGAAATGTATGATGGTGTTAAACTTGAATGCAGAAAGAAACATCTTTTAACATACTGTTCGGGCCAGATACTTCGAGTTGTCGATTCTTTGCCGTCATCCTGGAAACCGCTTGATTTTGATAAAGCCCCCAAAGCGATTGATGTTAAGGATAATTTCTATGCTGCCGCCTTAAGTTTCCGTGATCATGCTGATTCTCATATGCCATGGCTTTCGGGGGAGGAATGCCAAAATGACATTATTCATATTTCTCATGTTTCGCCGGTGACAATGCGAAATAACACAACGAAAAAACCTGACTATCTTCAGGCTTTCGGCGGACAGGTTCAAATCATCTATAACCACAAAGCAAGACCGATTGGCATAACCTGTCATCGACGAATTAACCTGAATGAATCGTCATTCAAGTGGCTCGGAGAAGATATTCTGGCTGATCCAGGCGTGTCATTGGACGATTATGAGCGTCGGGTGCAGAATGTTATTTCAAAGTATCTGTACCTGGTTCGAATCAACTTTCGTCCTCCGCCCAATGAAGAAGAGGACGAGATGGGTATTTTCGGGGGATTCTTACGCCAATTCTCTTTTTCAGATGACACAAGCGACAGAGAAATCAGTATTTACGGGCTTGCTTTTGGGCAGCGCAAAATTCTGCTTCCGATGATGACTGACCAAGTGACGATGGCCGGCGTGGATACGATTGAAGTTCAAATTGGAACCTCCTACTATCCGGCATCATTTTGCGGTGTATTAAAGGATATTGAGGCTACTGTTATTGAAATCAATCCGGAAGCCGCTAAAAAACCGATACCTCATTGTGTTGATCTTAATTCACTTGGCACATTATCTCGCTATCAGCCTTTTTGGACGGTTTTTGTACGTGATCTTGCCGGCAAGGATTTCTGGATAGAGCCATGCCGTTGGGTGACGCGTGAAAAAGGCTATCAGGACAAGTATTACCGTACTCCGGAAAATTCCGTCAGACGCGGCAGCTGGCTGCTGACCGCCAATGGGGAATTGGCCGGGTTGTACACCGGAGCCCGCATGGAGTATGATCGTTTTCGGTCGTATTTGATTGGTGAGAATCATCATTTTTTTGGGGGCAATCGAATTCAGTATGGCAGCATAAGCGGAAACTATTTTAATGATGATGAAAATCCAACACGCTTATTTGATAGCCCGTCTTTGGCCAACATTCTTAAGGATTGTTCGAATCATTTTGATCCGCATATCCGTCATCTTGATAAGGACGAGCAAAAACGCAGATGCTGGCTGGGTGTGGAATTTGCCGAGGTGACAAAAGAGATGGCGATTCAGATGGATTTGCGTAAGAAGACCTATGACGGGCGGATCGGCCTGATCGTGAACCGTGTGTATCCTGATTCTCCGGCTTCGCAGATTGGCCTCCAGGAAGGTGACATCCTTCTTCGTGTAAAAATTAATAACGCCCCCTGGCCGATTGATTTAAAGATGAATGACAATTATGATTATGAGATGCCGGACTGGGATGACGTGGATATGCCGGATGAGTTTGAGGTGATGGGATATTCGATGCCCCGGAAACGTCCCTGGCCGAGCCGTGACAATTTTTTGACTCGGATGCTGTTTGATATTGGTCAGGGGGAGCTGATTACACTGACATTTTTACACGAAGGGAAAGAGTACGAAAAGGATGTTCAAATACAAATGTCGCCTCGAGATTTTTTGAGTGCGTCAAAATATAAAAATGAAAAAATCGGATTGACTGTCAAAGATTTGACTTATGAAGTTCGCAGTGCTTTGCGTCTCAAACCCGATCAGGCTGGGATTATTATTGCCAAAGTGGAGCAGGGAACGCCGGCGGCTTTGGCACGTGTGCGCGGGTATGAATTGATTCGTGCCGTGAACGGGGAGGATGTTGATTCCGTGGAGGTCTTTAAGGAGAAAATCGAAGCGGCAAAGGACAGCGGCCAGGAATCCGTAAGAATGACCGTTGAATGGATGGGAAAGACACGTCTGGCTGATTTGAAATTTGATGCGAAACAGCCGGAGATGAATAATATTTTCCAGCTCCTTCCGGGAATGAGGAATATGGAACATTAGTCGATAAGCGATTAATGAAGGTTTAGACTTTTAAGCCGCCATGGCCAGTTCCAACGTATGAGATCTTCGTTCATATAGTTGTTTAAGTTATTTTCTGCGCGGGCATTCCGGGAAGACGGCTTGTTTGGCAACGTCGATATTGGCTGATTCGACGCATTCGGCGGGATTGCAGCAGGTGTAGCAGACCCGTTTGAAGGCGGAAAAGCCCTGCAATGTAATCTCCGGTGAGAGGAAGTCCTCTTTGACCGGTTCATCGCGCAGCAGGTCGGTGCTGAGGTATTTCTTGTTGTCATCCGGGAACATGGTGATCACGACGGCGTCATCGCCCATTTGGTCGGCGACTTTTAAGGCTCCCAGAAAATTTGCGCCGGAGGAAATGCCCACACCCAGCCCTAATTCCTTTGAAAGCCGCTGTGCCATGATGATCGAGTCGCCGTCATCGACACAAATGATCTCGTCCAGATAGTTCAGATCAAGGATCGCGGGGATGAATTCGTCGGAAATGCCCTGTATGCGGTGCTTGCCGACGCGATAGCCGGTGGACAGCGTCGGAGAGTTGGACGGTTCCAGCGGATGCAGTTTGACGGATGGATATTTTTCCTTCAGGAAACGGCCGACGCCCATGACGGTGCCGCCGGTTCCGACGCCGGCGACAAAGGCGTCCGGGAACAGGGAGCGGAACTGAAGCTGCCACCAGATTTCCGGGCCGGTGGTCAGATAGTGTGCTTCGCTGTTATCATTATTTGAAAACTGTCTGGGCAGAAAGACGTTTGGGTTGCTTTCGGCTTCCTGCTCGGCCCGGCTGATACTGCCGAGAAAACCGCCTTGCTCGCTGCTGATCAGTTTGATGTCAGCGCCGAGAATGCGGATAAGGTTTTTGCGTTCATCGCTCATCCAGTCCGGCATATAAATGGTCACCGGATGGCCCAAGGCTCTGCCGATGGCGGAAAATGAGATGCCGGTGTTGCCGCTGGTGGCCTCGACGATTCGATCGCCTTTTTTGAGGGCGCCGCTCTCGTAGCCTTCTTCGACGATATGATAGGCCATGCGGTCCTTGATGCTGCCAGTCATGTTGTGATTTTCGGCTTTTGCGTAGATGGTTCGTTTTTTGCCCTTGAAGGTGCAATGTACTGCCAATAGAGGGGTGTTGCCGATCAGATTTTTCAGCCCCCGAAACTGTCCCGCCGCATAATCGTTATTTTGACCCATAATTACCCCACAAAAATGACACACATGATTGAATATTCTTTGTTTTAAGCAAAACTGTCATTATTCCCACCTAAAGAATAGGACATCTATGGATAAAAATCAAGTCTTTCCGGGGGGAAAGTTTAATTTCTTGCCGGGCTATTGGGCTGACTCTGCCGGCGTTATTTTTGAGCGATGACCAGCCAGTCCCAGGGGTAGGGGGCTTTCATCCATTTTGGCGGGTCGATGAACTCGGTGTGCCAGTTGTATTGGATTTTGGTGATGTTGGTGACGGTGAATTTCAGGCCGGCCAGAAGTGTCAGCAGTTCTTCCCGCAGAAAATGCTTGGTGCCGACGCCGTCGATGTCTATGATGCCCTGGTAGAATTTGGATTCAGTGATTTTTTGGTGGTCAAATCCGTCACGGACGGCTTGTTGAGGCGATTGGCCGGCCTTGAGGTTCCATTCGATCAGGCGGCTGCCGGTCAGCATAGCCGATTCGAGCGACGGGACGACCAGCAGCAGATGTCCGTTTTTGTAAAGATGTCGATGGATATTTTGAAGAATCTTTGTGCGGATGGGAATTGACGGCGTGATGATGACATTGGCACATAGAGCAAAATGGGCTTTCAGGGATGAAAGATTGCCGTTGGCTAAATCGCTTTTTTGGAAAGTAATATTAGGCAGGTGAGCATAATCGGCCCGGGCTTTTTTAAGACATTCGGCGGAAAAGTCAATCGCATGGACATTTTTGAAGCCTTTACTCAGCAGCGGCAGGAAATGGCCGATGCCGCAGCCGAAATCCGCGGCGATGTGCCGGTGATTCAGCAGAGGAGCGATGGCCTCCTCAATGACCCGGTCTTTGTCATTGCCGTAAACACTGAAAATTTCCGATTCATAATTCTTTCCGGCATTGTTCCAGTAGTTGACATCCATATTGCTTATCCTGATTTCAACTCGGTTTTCAGTAACTGCTCGGTCTGTTCAAGGATTTTGGACAGGGAGATACTCAGGCCTTCGACGACCTGTGCGGCGGTTGGTGTTGGCGGCAGGGGAGTCTGAGTCGTGAGTGTTTTGTCGAGGACGACTTTTGGGCAGGAGCAGGACGGGTCGAATTTTGTCAGCAGCAGGTACATTTGGACTGTCGCGACGGGATTTTGCTTGTCTCTGAAGTCAGCGCAAAGAACGTTTGTTTTCGGAGTCAGTGTGTATCGATTTGATGTTTTTCCGCCCGCGACGCAATCCTGAAAACCGGCACTGCGGAGCCATTGGGCCATCAGATCGGTGATGTGGTCGTCAGGGCTGGTTAGAAAATGATTGTAGTAGTCCGTTTCAACCTGAACAGCACCGGTACGGTAGACCAGACTGCGGCCGGAATACGGTGAGGTGACCTGGCAAAAACCGATGCGCAGGCAGGCATCAGTTTCGACGTCAGACATGTTCACAGGCCTTTGGACATTCAGAAAAAATGTTTTTTTTTCGGCCGGGTCACGTTTTTGTACGCCGCAGCCGACAATAAATGACAGCGTTATGGTCCATGCAATCAATGTATATTTCATTCGACGACCTCCGAACGTTTTGGGGGGGCGGATAGTAGGATTTGTGCCGGATCCTGCTTTAAGCTTTCAGACAGGTGTTTGAAATTACGTGAGAGTGTTTTAAAATCCGCCAATATGACCTGCAAATCCGGCTCATTCGCATCCAGCAGTACTTCAACCCGCCGCATGGTTGAATTGAATTGTTTAACGGCGGTATCGAAGTCTTGCGGGATCGTTTGGGCCTTTTCCAGAAACGGCTGGAGTTTCTCATTGGACAGGCGGATTTCGTCGGTTAACGCGACAAAGCTTTCTCGGACCTCATCGACTTTGGCATCCTGAATAGCCTGATCGATGGTGCTGAGCGTGGTTTCCATGCGATTGAGAGCACCTTCAATGTCCAGTTTTTCCACCCGCTGGAAGATGTCGTCAATCGCGTCCGTGAAGCTCTGGATGATGCTGGTGGTTGATGGTACGTACATGCCTTTTGGTACCCATGGAACACTGAGCGGCACTTCACGGGTCGGGTCGATGTAGTCGGCTTCCATGAATGCCAGGCCGGTAATGCCCTGATAGCTGAGTCTGAATCGCAATCCGTTATTAATGCGGCTGCGAATCACTGATTCAAAATCAGAATCACCATTCTGCATCCCGGGAAACGCTTTGGATTTGAGGGCCATGATGACCATGACGTATCGGGTAAACTGCCGGGCTTGTTCGGCGGGTAGATTTTTTACGTACTCATGGGGGATAAATGTAATGTCCTTGACATGGCCGATGTTGACGCCGCGATAGACGACGGGCGAGCCGATACTGAGGCCCTGGACTGATTCGTCAATGTAGGTTTCCACCATGATTGCGCTGCTGCTGGTGGTGTCAGCGCTGACAAACAGCAGTCCCGCGATCAACACTGTCATGCAGACCAGCACAAATAGGCCGGTTTTAAAATACATTTGCTTATTTTTCATCATTATTATCGTTCCTGATTATACCGTTTCTGTGGCCGCGGTGCGATTGAAAAAACGCCAGACAGCCGGATTGGAGCGGTCATTTTTCATGTCATTGGGATTGCCTTCGGCGATGATGCCCTGTGTTTCTTTGTCCAGCATGATCGCGCGTCCGGCCAGACTGAAAATGCTCTGCAATTCGTGTGTGACAATAACAAACGTGATGCCCAGTGTTTGCGAGAGCTGCAGAATTAACTCATCCAGATGGGCGGCGGTGACAGGATCCAGCCCTGCGGACGGTTCGTCGAGAAACAGGATGTCCGGATCCAGTGCCATCGCGCGGGCCAGGGCGGCGCGTTTTTGCATTCCGCCGGACAGTTGAGCGGGCATTTTCGATTCGAAACCTGCCAGTCCGACCAGGGCCAGCTTCTGGCGTGCGATCCATTCGACAGCACTATGCGGCAGAGCGGTATGTTCGGTAAGCGGCAACATGACATTATCCAGCAGTGTCATACTGCCAAAGAGGGCACCGCCCTGAAAGGCGACACCAAAGGATTCGAGAATTTCCCGACGCTGAGCCGTATCGGCGGTGGTTAAATCTTTGCTGTGGATGAAAATATGGCCCGATTGCGGCGAATGCAGACCGATGATATGGTTCAGCAGCGTGCTTTTACCGCAGCCGGAACCGCCGAGGATGATAAATATTTCACCCTGACGAACCTGAAACGAAATATCCTTCAGGACAGTGACATCATCATAGCCGATGGTCAGGCTTTCAATTTTAATAATTGCTTTACTCATTTTTTAGAACCACGAATGGACACGGATAAACACTGATTTATAATAAGTGGTTTCTTATTCGTGTTCATTCGTGGTATTCTTTATATTTTAGATTTCCAAAAAGTACAGCAGGACTGAGAAGATGCCTTCGGCGATCACCAAAAGAATAATCGACGTTACGACGGCGCGGGTGGTGGAAATTCCGACGGCCCCGGCACCGATTTTTGTTTGAAGGCCGCGCAGGCAGCCGACAATTCCGATCAGGCCGCCATACACCAATGCTTTAAACAGTCCGACCAGCACATCCGGAATAGATAGTATCGTCTGGACATGCGCGTTATACGTCACCAGTGGATAGCCCAGTGAGAGTATTACCAGTGCTGCTCCGACCAACCCCAGCAGGTTGGCGGCAATCGACAGCAGAGGCGTCATCAGAGTGGTTGCCCAGACGCGCGGAACGACCAGAAACGCGATGGGATCCAGATTCATGACTTCCAATGCGTCGATTTCATGGTTGACTTTCATGGTGCCAATTTCGGCGGCGAAGGCCGATCCGGTCCGTCCGGCGACAATCACGGCAGTGACAAACGGCCCCAGCACGCGCACCAATGCCAGAGCGACCAGGTCTGCGACATAGATTTCGACACCGAATTGTTTGAGCGGCATCGCGGAACTAAATGCCATAATCAGGCCGAATAACAAGCCCAGTAAGGAAACAATACCAACGGCACGGACTCCGGCGTATTCGGCGATCTTAAAGAAATCCTTCCAGCGAAAGGCTTGCGGTTTGAACGCCAGCTTCAGGGCTGTGATTAGAACAGCCGCGCCGAAGGCGATTTGTTCGTAAATATCCTGAAGGAATTCAAGAACTTGCTTGCCGATGGTTTCAACAGCATTGAGGGAGACCGTTGTTGGTTCCAGCTGGGTTGGTGTTTTTTCAAAGCGGTTCAGCAGTTCCTTTAATTCGCTGCGCAGGCCGGTGATATTGGTTGTTTTACCGCGTTTTTGGGCCGTGTGCAGAAGATAGCTGATCAGTCCGATGCCGGCGCCGTCGCAAACGCCGATCTTCACGGTATCAAGTGTAATTTTTTTGGCCCGGCTGTGCTTTAGCGAGTGAGCGCATTGTTTCCAGAGCGGGCCAATCGTTCGGCCGGTCAAATCGCCTGACAACACGAAGCACGTGTGTTCCGCGTTGTCATCCGTTACCCTGCAAGCTGGTACGGTGGGGTTGTCGTGTGTAGCATCCATTCAAAAACCTTCGCGATGTCGGTCAAAACGTCCATTCTATCAAATCTTTTACCCGACATGATATAGACTGTCAAGAACGATTCCGGCAGGGAAAATCCGGGGAAACGAGATATTTCACAAGATTTCTGTCAACTTTTGCTTTCAATTCCTCGTCCTAACATCAAGCAGGCGGTTTAAGTGAAGTTTGAATCCGTATCGGGAACAATACTGACATATGAGGTCTGCGGCTGATTTTACAAAGCTTTTACACAACATTTTGGACAGCAGCGATATAATCAGATGCGCCGGCTGTATAAACAGCCGGATATTTAATGAGCATAAATCATGGAACAATTGTATGATACAAAGTGTCAAAAGATTTGAATATTCACGTATGCGGTTGAAAACTGTTTACTTCTTAAAGGAAAGGTGAAGGTGTCATGGCTAACCTGAAAGTTCATCAAAAAGTGTCAATCTGGTTTCTCGTCTGTCTTTTATGCACAACTGTTTTTGCCCGGGAGCACGAGTCGGCTGATGACAGTACAAAGGTGTATGTGCCGTATGAGCAGTTGCATGAGGTGCTGGGCGGCAAAGAGCAGGGGGTGTTTTTGCCGTATCGGGAGTTTCAGCGACTCTGGCAATCGGCCCAGGCTAAGCCGGCGGGGATTGAGCAATTGCCGTTTGATTATCTGATCAGTGTGGCTCGACTGACGGGGCGTGTTGAGGATAAGGTGGCTCGCATGAGGCTGGAGTTGACGATGGATATTCTCAAGGAAGACTGGATTAATATTCCCATCGGACTTGGTGAGGTGGCGGTTTTTGAGATCGGTCTGCTGGATACACCAGACACCGAGCGCGTCAAGCCGCTGCTGCGTCTTGTGGATGGTCGGTATGTTGTGACGACCAAAGGCGCTGGACGCAGGACGCTGGCGGTTGATTTTGTCTGTCAGATCGACAGCCAGCCGGGCTTGAATATTTTAAAATACGGTATTCCATCGGCGTCGATTACCACGCTGGAATTGCTGATTCCGGAAGAGAACATGAAGGTGGATGTCAAGCCAATGCTGGCGGCGACGACCTCGCAGATGGATTTCGAAGGGCGGCCGGGGACAAAGCTGCAGGCGTTTCTCGGCTCTGCGAAGGATGTTCATTTGAGCTGGAAGCCCAGAAGTGAATCGGCGGCTGATCTCGATCCGGTGGTTATTTCGGAGCAGTTTCAGGATATCCACGTCGGTGAAGCGCTGATTAAATACAATGTCCGTTTTGACTATACGATTCATCGGGGCGGCGTCGATTATTTTGAAGTGATGGTTCCGAAGGATTTTCGGATTACCGATGTCATCGGCGACAATATTGCAAAATGGGATATTCAGGAGGCCGGCGAATCGACGGCCCTGCAAGTCAAACTTTTTACACCCGCTAAAGAAAAGTATAGTCTGAATGTGAAGATGGAGCGTTTTTTACAGGAAAACAGCATTCAAGTGCCGCTTAAACCGATTGCGACCAAGCAGATATTTCGACGCAGCGGCTTGATTTCGGTGAATTATTCGCCGCGTCGTCGCGTGCATTTGAAGGATATTTCCAACCTGGTTCGTGTGGACCGGGGACGGTTGCCGAAGCATTTGCAAAACCAGAGCCGGGTGACGGCCTATCGCTTTATTACCTCCGATTACGGGGCGGTTTTGGACATTAAAACGGCTGCTCCCCGTATCGAAGTCAGGCAATACTGGATGATGGGACTGCATGAAGGCCATATCCAGTATGATGGCAAGCTGAATTATTCCATTAATAATACGGGAATTTTTAATTTGTCACTGCAAATTCCAGATAATTGGAACATGCTGGGGGTTCACAGTACCCATCCCGCGAATTTAGTGGATGACCACCAGGTCGAAAAGAAGGACGGCGGGAAAATCCTCAATATACTGCTGAAAAAAGAAGTGACGGGGGCTTTGGAAATCCAGTTGTCGGCCTATGTCAGCCGGCCGGACTGGCGCAATCCCGTATTTGAATTGCCGCTGCCGGAAATGAAGAACTTGAAACGGCACAGTGCTCAGTTATTACTGATGCTGCCCGAGCAGCTACGGGCACAGGTGGACCAGACTCGTCAGGCGTCGGCGCTGCCGCTGAAAAAGGCATCCCGCTGGCGGAAAATCTCCGGTAAAACGGCGGCGATGGCCTTTAATTTCCAGTCGATTGATCGGGGAAAACCGGCTGATGTGAAATTTAAGATTGAAACCAAGCCGACCCAGATTTCCGCGACGACTCACCGCTGGGTGAATGTTCAGCCGGGTGTGGTTGAGCAGCAGGCGGTGATTCATTACGATATTCGGTATTCGCCGGTCAATACGCTGTATCTTCAGGTGCCCAAGGAGATGGCCAACGCGGAGTTAAAAATCAGCGGCTCAAATATTAAGGAAAAACCCCGGCTTGACAAACTGCCAGCTAATCAGGTGTTACCGGATGAGTTGACAGACCCGAACGATTGGGCGTATTATAAAATTGTGCTGCAATCCAAGATCAAGGGGCGTTATGAACTGAAGGTTCACTCACGCAAAGCCTTCCAGGCGGGCACATCCGAAACACCGGCAACCGTTGCGGTGTTGCCGATTCTGGCTGCGGGTAAACTTTCCAGTCAAAAGGGCTTTATCGCTGTTCAAAAGGCCGATACACTGGCGATTGGAACGCCGGAGATGGAAAACCTGAACCCGGCAGACCCGGGCAGTGAAGACGACCTGCCGTATGGGCCGCATCGTAAAAACGCGTCACTGGCCTTTAAATATTCCCGTCCGCCGTTTGGGCTTTCGATGCCGGTGGTTGCACAGAAGGAAGCAAAAGTCTTTACAACGATTGTTAACGGTACCTTGGTTGAGCAGATTCTTGCACGGGACGGCCGGTTGAATACACGGGCCTTGTTCCTGCTGGCAACCAGCCAGGGAGACCGATTGCCGATTACACTGCCGGAAGGCGCTGAATTGACGGCGGTATTGATTAACGGTCAGGAAGCACCGGTTGAAACGGGTGTGAATGCGAATGAGCGGATTGTGCGGCTTCCTTCTTCGGCCGGTCAGGTCGTTCATTTCCAACTGGAAGTTGCCTATAGCGTCAAAGATGTCGGCCCGTGGAGTCTAACACCGCCGGCACTGCCGACGGAAATTCCAGTTCAGCAGACGTTGTGGCGACTGTGGCTGCCGGAAGAAGACCATGTTCTTGGCCACAACCGTGTCTTTTCCAAGGTCGATGGTTGGCAGGCACAGAACATTCTTAATACCTTTGCCGCCGGTCAAACCGGACAGGTTGCGTTTAAACTGACCGGACAGGGCAAGGTGGTTCATTTTCTGCGTCAAGGGGGCGGCGGTCAACTATCACTGGTGACGATGCGAAAGGAAATTTTCAATGTGGTTCTGTGGATTGTCATCATTGCCGCCGGTGTCTGGCTGCTGAGGCTGTCTGGTTACAGGCGTCTGCAAATTGTGCTGGCGGGTGTTCTGGTTGGTGGTGTCTTAAATCTGTTTATGCCGCTTCTGGTTGAACGGTTGCTGGTTTCAGGTGCTCTGGCAGTGGGATTGGTCTTACTGTTGTGGGTTGGGCATTGGTTGTTCTATCAGTGGCCGAAAATTCAACAGGGCCGACAGGAGCGAAAAAAGTCCCTTCAAAGCCGCAATGCTGAAGCGGTTGTCGTGACGGAAACCGAAACGAAGCCTCAGGACAACAAGGAGTAAATCATGAAGCGTTTACTATATCGATTGACGATTATGATGCTTTTTGGATGTACGGTTTTTGCTTCTCAGCAGCCGCCGATCTATGTGCCTTATGAAGATATGGCCCGGCTGATAGGCCCCGATGCGAAGGCGGTTTTGATGAACCGGGATGACTTTGCTGCGTTATTGAAGTCGGCGCAAGCACAAACTGATACCGAAGAACTGCCTGAGACGGTTCAGATTCTTAGGGCGAACTATCAGGGAGTCGTTTCCGGAGAAAAGATTGTCGTGACTGGGACATTGACGATTGAATCAACAACTGACAACGTTATTTCTGTGCCGCTGGGTTTTGGCCAGATAGGCATTCATCGCGCCCGCTTGAATGACGGGGCGGCTCCTTTGGGCTTTGATGAGAAAGGGCGGCTGTGTGTCATCCTGACCAAGGCGGGAAGTCATGAGTTTTCTTTCGAGGGAACAGTGCGTTTACAGGAATTAGCCAGCGGGGGTCTCCAGTTTAGTATTGCTTTTGCCCCAGCGCTTGCCGGGATGATGCACCTTCAAGCCGAAGGGGATATTGAGGTACATTCGACCGCTCCGATTGTCAATCGTCATTATGATGATACAGCAGATGAGACAACTGCTGAACTTCCGATTGGGCAATTGCGGCAGATATCAGTGGTGCTTCTGGGAAACGGCCGGCGACAGGATGAAAATGCCATTCTGCTGGGTCGTTCGGCTTGTACGGTCAATATCAACAAGTCCCATCAGGAATTCAGCTCACTTTATACCGTCGATGTGCTTCGTCGCGGTGTTCGCCAACTGCGATTTCGCGTGCCGAACGAGTGGACAGTAACGGAAGTGACGTGTCCGAATCTGGTGAAGTGGGCAATGGATTCAGATGAACAGCCCGCACCAAATACTGGATATAAGCTCCTGACGGTGCGATTACGTTCCGCCCGGACCGGAACAACGGCGCTGCATATCAAGGGACAGGCCCGTCATCAAATTGGACAATGGACATCGCCGCGGATGACGCTGGACGGCGCCGAGTTTGAGCGGGGCTATCTGATGGTGATTCCGGATCGCTTTCTGCGGGTGCGCGGCGAGAGACTGACCGATGCCCACCGGGCTGAAATCCCGGCGCATTCACCTGTGACGGGAATTGTTTCAGCGTCCCAGGGGCTGCTTTATTTCCACTGGAACGATCACTGGTCCGTCGATCTTGAATTGGCCCATGTGCTGCTGCGTCGTCACAGCCGGGCAACACAATCGTTGGTTGTTTCATCCGAAAAGGTGATGCTGACGGGCGATTTTGAAGTGACCGCGGTTGAGCAGGAAATGTATGATGTGTCGTTCTTTATTCCGGGGCCGGAGGCGTTTTGGGAGATTGAAACCATTTTACTGAACGATAAAACGGAAGATTTTGAATACCGCATTGAAAAGCGGGAGCCAGGGCGTTTGTTGAAAATGGAACTGGCCCATCCCGTCATGCCGGAAAAACTGGCGAAGGTGAAGATTGTTCTTCGCTATGTTCCGTCTCAGTGGCAATGGACCGACCCGACGATGCGGCGACAGATTGCATTAACGCCGATTCGCATTGAGGCGGATCAGTATGAAGGCCATGTGACCGTGTCGTCCGGCGGTGACCTGGCATCCCGGCCGATTGAGGCACCGAAGATGCTGCAGCCGGTACCGGTGGGGCGGATGGCATCGCTTGGCATGGCGTCGGATATTCGGTATGCGTTTGCTTATACGCAACCGGCGATGGAGCCGGTGCAACTGGAAGTGAGCCGACGCAAACCGAGAATGTCGGCTGCATCGGTCGGATTACTGTCGATCAAGGCTTCGGAGCTGACCGGGCAATGGCGGGTTGTATATGATGTGACCCGCGCCAGCGTCAAGAAGGTTTTCTTGCTGGCGGATAAAACGCTGTCACAAAATATCAACATCGCCTGTCCCGAAGTGAAGATCATTTCAAAGCAGATCGTCAAGCCGGGCGAAGATACTGTCATCGTTTCGGAAACGGTTGCTGAGCGATATAATCTCTGGCAATTGGAACTCGATGCTGAAACCATTGGGCAGGTGACACTGAATGTCAGTTATACGTCGCCGACCGGTGAGAATTCCTCGTATTTGCCGTTTGTGCGTCCGATGTGTTCGGGGCGGACCGAGGAAAAACTGGCGATTGAAGCCAGCGAGGAATTGGCGATGGACATTCAGGCGACACAGGCTAAGGAAATTGACGCGATTGACTTAGGACAACTGCCGTTTGCGACTCAGCGTATTCTGGCGGCGTTTGAACTGCCGACTGTAAACGTGTCTGAGCAGCAACTGTCTCAGATCAAATATACGATTTCGGCTCATGCTAATTATGCGATTCCAACGGCTCTGGTAGATGGGGCGTATCTGACGACGCTGATCGACGTAGAAGCGGGGCAGCGCACACAGGCGGTCTTTCGGATTACGAATGCCTCCCGGCAGTTTTTTACCTTCCGACTGCCGGATGGTTCACGTCTGTGGTCACTGCGGGTCAATGACCGGCAGATTAAGCCTCAGCAGAGCGCTGACGATCTATATCAGGCGCCGTTGCCGCGAGACGGTAAGACGGTGACGATTAAAGTTGTCTATGAGGTTGCCGGTACCGGCAGCGATTTGGACGAGATTGCTTTGAGCGGTATTGAACTGGTGGATATGGAGGTCAACCGGATGAGCTGGACCGTGTATTGTCCGCCCGGGTATCGACTGGCGAAGCAATATACCGATCTGCAGGCACATCAACTGCCTGCATCGGCGCCGGCCTATACGCAGCTAATGAATTATGCAGAGGACTATCTCTTTGGCGGGGCGTTGTTTATGCCGACATTAAGTAAAGCGAAATCGACAGCATATCAACATGTTGCAGCGTGGGGAGTTGATGAATCGATGCCGGCTGAGGCATTAGAAATGGACGCGACGATTGTGCAAGCAGAAAGTGGTGAAGCGAAAGCCTCCGAGTTGACCAAGGATCTGCAGCAGGCTCCAAAAAAGGATGAGGCACATAAACCCGCTTCAAAAGCCCAGGTGCAGATGGGTGGCTTAGCACGACGGGGCCGCCGGACATTGCCGGTTGAGCTTGCGATTCCTGCCGGTTCACAAGCGGTGTCATTCAGCGGCCTTGGCAAAGCGGAGTTGATGGTTGGACTGGCCAATACAACCCGTATGACGGCCTGGTATTGTTTAGGTTTTCTTTTTGTGGTGGTGCTTTCGATCTTGGCTTTGTCGCGACCGATCAAGCACCGAATTCTACTATTGATCGGGATTTTGGCTGTTTCGTCATTGACTGCGACGTGGGAGCTTTTCAGTGTGCCGTTCTGCAATGGAGCGTTTGTCAGCGCTGTTTGCTGTCTATTCCTGTATCCGGTACTGGGTGTTTTGCGATGGGCCTGGAAGCGGTATCGCTGGCCCGGCGCGGCACTTGCCAAAACGGCGGCGGCTTTTGTGCTGCTGTGCCTGTTGGGAGCGTTTTCATCGGATGCTTATGCGAGTCAAAAGGCTCGAACGCCGGCATCATCTATTAAACCTAAACCTGTCTTGCCTGAACGAAGTATTATTCCCTATTCCGGTGATCCAACACAGGCGGAACAGTCCGAGAAGATTCTCGTTCCGTACAGCCGTTATATTGAACTATGGAACCGAGCCTATCCGGAGATGGCCATTGATGAACTGCCGGCTCATCGGCAGTTTTCACTGGCGGATGTACAGTATCAGGCCGATGTTGGTAAGGATTTATTTGAATTGAACTTGACGGCTCATATTTCAACCTATGGGCAGCAATGGGTCATGATTCCATTGTCTTTTAAGGGATTGGCTGTGGCTGAGGTTACGCTGGATGACGAGATTGTTCAGTTGCAGACAAACGAACAAGGGACGATGTTGATTCTGCCGGGGAAAACCGAAGGGCGGCTGTCTGTCAGGGCCGTGACTAAGCCGCACTATACTGGTGCCAAGGGGACAGTGCGTTTTACGCTGCCTCCGCTGCCGGCGGCGGTCATGCACGTCCAGTTTCCGGAGAACGAGATGGAGCTGGAAGTTAAGCCTGTCGAAGGTGTTGTCGAAAAGCTGATAGCAACTTCCGGGACGGCGTATCAGGTGCCGCTGGGCGTAGCGAAAGAGCATGTTCTTCAATGGCAGCCCAAATTTCGCTCCGGTATCACCGACCGAACCCTCACGGCGGCTTGCGAACATGATGTGTATGCGTTTCACTGGTCCATATCAGGTAAAAGCAAGATACGTTATTCCTTTTCAGGTGCGGCCAATGAGCGTTTTTCGTTTTTGATGCCGGCTCATTTAACATTGACACAAGTGTTAGGGGCCAATATTCGTGAGCATCGCCAATTAACTGAAAAAAACATAGACGGCAAAGCGTTTAAAGTGATGGAGGTGGTGCTTCACCGGCCGGTGAAGGAGGCCTACGATTTGGAAGTGCGATGGCTCAATAACCTGCCTGAATTTGATGCATTTGAGTCATTACTGCTGCCGCAGGCTGATCAGGTACATCGTGAGAGCGGCTCGGTGACACTGCATGCGGTGGACGGGATGAATGTTAAGGTCGGTCATCTTAAGGGCGGTCGTCGTGTTTCTCTTAAAGGGACGCCTGAGAAGACCCCGGCGGCGACCTCTGACCAGAGTAGGCCGATTTCGCGTTATTACTGGCCGTATCGTCCATTTTCGATGGAGGTGCAGTTAACCCGACTGCAAACCCAGCCGGAAGTTCATCTGGACCAGTTGATTCGTGTGGAAGCAGACCAGGTTCAATTGCTTGTGGAGACAAAACTCCAGACGGCCAGAGGGAGAATATTCGGCGCTGATTTCAAATTACCCGGTGGTTATGAATTGCTAAGTGTGGTCGGTCCTGCCATTCAATCACACTATCAGCAAACCGGTGGGGGTGAGCGAAAGCTGCATATTCAATTCAACTCCGGCCAGACAGAGACAACGATTGCGATGATGCTGGTGCGTAAAGAGGTTGTGTCTGAGGAGTTTCACGTGCCAAGAGTTGTCTATCTGCCCGGCAAAACGATGGTCGATACCAAGCAAACCGGACGTCTGGCGATTCAGATAGCCGCTTCTCTGGATGCTGAAACTCTGTCGAGCAGCGAGGTTGTTTCGATTCCGCCGTCACAACTGACCGGTTGGCTGGGTGAATCTCAACGTCGGGCCGTTCAGTTTGCCTATCGTTATGATCAGTCGGATTCGGCGATTCGATTGAAAATACAATCACAGCCGACTCGCCGACGCGTTGAAATATTTACGGCAATGGCGGTTCAGCCGGCGGCGGCGCTTTACACGTACCGGCTTCGTTATCATATTTCCGGTTCGCCGGTCGATACGCTGAAATTCCGGATGCCGGCGATGTATGCTTCTTTAGCGGTCGTGGAATCGCCCGCCATGCGAGACAGTATCCAGCGGCCGGTTGATGATAACCAGACCGAATGGACGATTTCGCTGATTAATGAAGTGACTGGAATCGTTGATATTGCGGTGAACTTTTCAATACCGATTGACTCGGCGACCGCAATGCTGCCGATGCCGCAAATCCAAGCAGCCGATTGTGACCAGACACATACTTTGATTGCGATTCAGAATACCTCGCGGCATGACATTGATATTTCGACACAGACGCATCTGGCTGATTTGCCGATCAGTCAGCAGCAGAAGATGATTCCGCTTGAAGTCCGCCGGTCGCTGCAGTATGTTCTGGAGTCGTTCCGGCAGGATTGGGCTATGGAGATCGCGTTGACGCCGGCCAAGGCGGCCGCGCGGATTCAGGCCGTGGTTGACCTGATGGCGATGACAACCGTGATCGATGCAAGAGGACGCAGCAGCTACCGGGTGGTAGTGACGCTGCAAAACCGCAGCGAGCAGTTCCTGCGTGTTCAGATTCCCGAAGGCCTGCGACTCTGGAGTGCCAGCGTCAGCGGCCAGCCGGTCAAACCGGTGATTGATGACAAGGCCAAGGCTGATGAGGTGCTGATCCCGCTGGTTAAAACCTCGCCGGGCGGGCTGCCTTATGATGTGATGCTTGACTTTGCAGGTCAGGGGGCTGAGTCTTTCGGTCAACTGACACGGCTCAAACCGCCGGCTGTGCGAATTCTCGGAATTCCGGTTATGCAAACGACCTGGTCACTGCATCTGCCGGATGAATACCGTTACCTGCGGCCCGGCGGTAATGTTTCTTCGGTAGCCGGAACGGCGGAAATGCTCAGTCTGGCAACCGAAGTGAATCTGAAGCAATTGCGGCGGTTGGAGCGTTCGTATCGAAGCAGCAGTGCCTTAGGGTCGGATGTTCAGGAAGAATATGCCCGGCGCAATATCGATGAATTGAACAAAGCGGTCGGTCGGAAGATCCAGCAGGTCGAGCGTTATATCGAAGATAATCGTGGGGCCTTGAGCGACAAAGAGTATGGCCGACTTCAATCACGAGTTGCCGAACAGCGTCAAACCCAGGAGACTCTGATACAGGGCCATCAGCTTTATGTGCAGCAGCAATCCGATTTGAATGCCAACGGCGTCAACTGGTACCTTAACAATTCTGTTGGCAATGCCGGTGTTGCCGAAGACGTGCGTAACATTGCCTTGGGTGAAAAGCCGGAGTTTATCAGCTTCAATGAGGGACTCCAGATTGACCGGCTTAAAAAAGAGCTGGCAGAGTCTGAAAAACAGCAAAAAGAGTATGAACAGTTGCTGCAAGGGCCGCAAGGTCAGGCCGCGGCCAATATGCAGACTCAATCTATGTTTGGTGTTGCCGATCAGCGGCAGGAAATGAACGATGTACTTAATAAGCTATCGGTCGAAAATACCCGGCAGGTTCGGCAGCAGTACAAACAGGTGCAGTCGCAGTTGAGTGAATTTGCGGACAATCGTGCGAGCCGCTATTTCAATATGCGGGATGCCAAGGCCAAAGGCCAGGTGAAGGCGAACAGCCGGACAAGAGGGGCACTGAATGCGGCAGCCCAGCGCGGCAAACGACCGTCGCCTAAGCAAGTGCCTGCAAGAGAACCTGTTGTCAGTAAAAAACGGTCCGAAGTTCTCCAATCCGGTATGTCATTTGATATGATGGGGCAGATGTCCGTTGATGATGATTTTGCTGTCACTGTTGACGGGGTGGTAAACTCTTATGCTTACAATTCTGATGGGACGTATTCACTGCCGGTACAGTTTTCCACTGGCGGCGGAACCCGGCTGGATTTTGCCCATCCTTCCGGTGACGCGATCTTGTCAATCTGGGCGGTTTCTCGAAGCCTGTTGAATAAGTGCCTTGGGACTGTGCTGATTCTTCTTGGCCTGGCCGTGACTGCGGCGATAGTACGATATTGGCCACAGTCCGGTGATGGCAGCACGATTTCCGTCAAACGGATGGTTATCTATATTACGCTGTTTGTCGTTTCGGGAATCGTCATTGGCCTGTCGGGTTTGGTCATCAGCTTTATGATTATTGGATTCTGCCAGATCAAACGCGCAAAAGCTGCTGTAAAATAGAGTTATCAAGCAGCCCTGTCCCTGTATAACAAGGGCGGGGCTGTTTTTTTGAAATTCCTCCCTGTTTGCCGGGCCTTTTCCGGCAACAATACCCTTTAAAGGTGGAAATCATTTTAAAGGGGCTGTATTAACTTACACCTGTAATACAAAAGGGTATATCTTTAAATATTTTTGTAATTAACGTAAGTCTTTTAATTTAAACATCTTGTTGGTCGCATAGCAGAGGGGGGTATGAAAAAAATGAGCAAAAAATCATACCATTGCGTAGAGAATATTACCGATGTCTTTATGCGGGGAATTGTTTCCTATGACGAATAAAATTGAAATAGTCAATGAAAGCGACGGCGAAAAATACAAACATTTTCTGCCATTGCTTTTGGAGCATAAAGATCGGGTTTATGGTTACATCTTAACCCTCGTGCCGCGTCCGAATGTCGCCGACGATATTATGCAGGATACGGTGCTGGTCATGTGGGAAAAATTCAGCGATTTTAAGGTGGGTACCAATTTCTATGGCTGGGCCAAGTGCATTGCCCTCAATAAGGTTCGTGAATATCGCCGCAACACAAGCAAATCTCCCCTGATTTTCGATGAAGAGGTCATTGACCGGTTAAATACCGAAACTGAGAGTAATACCGAGAACAATCAGGCTCTTGAACGACTGGAAACCTGTCTGAAAGCGTTGTCAAAAGTCGAAGCCAAGCTGATTGAGCTTCGTTTTGTGGATAAAGCAACGATTAAAAAAATAGCAGAATATTGGGGCAAGGCTCCGGGGTCCGTGTACCGGCAGATGTCAAAAATAATTTTTAAGCTTCGAGAGTGCATTAGTCGAAAGCCGGTGGGGTTGGAGTAAGCAAGATGAACGTCAGTGAACAAATACGAATTGTTGAGTTAACCCAGAAGTCTCTGAACGAGGAGATTTCACCGGAAGAATTTTCCGAACTCAATGCTATGCTGAAGAGCAGTGACGAGGCCTGCCGGTTCTTTCATGAGTCGATGAATATTTACCTGTCACTCGATGCCTACGGAAAGCGTGTCTTGACGACCCGGCAATCAGCCGAAGAGGTTCTGGATGAGACGGTCTGGCAGGCATTGGCGGAAGATGAAAAACAGGCGCCGACGGTGAAGATCGAAAAGCCTGTTGAGAAACGCCAGCCCGTTAAGATGCTTAAGGTGGAAAAACAGCCTCGCGAGTTTAACAAGTTGTCAATTTACACCGCGATTGTTTCAACGGCTGCGATGCTGCTGGTACTGCTGATGGTAGCTTCGTCGCCGGTACGTCCGCCGGTCGCGACACTGACCGATGCGATTGATGCCCAGTGGCAGGACAAAAAGAATGCTCCTGTTGACGGTGATATTCTGCGGCAGGGCACACTGATGCTGACTCGCGGATTAGCGGAGATTACGTTTGACCATGGCGCACGGGTGGTTGTAGAAGGCCCGGCCGAAGTGGATTTGCAAACCGCCGGTAAGATGGCGCTGCTTTGGGGCCGTGCGTATGCAACGGTACCGGAACATGCCACCGGTTTTATTATGCAGACGCCCAATTCGATGGTGGTCGATCTGGGAACCGAGTTTGGTGTGATTGTTGATCATGGCGGCGAAACCGAAGTCCACATGGTTAAGGGGCAGTCATCATTGGTGCCCGGACAGGAAGGTAAGGCACAAAAAGGACAATTGTTAACCGCCGGACAGGCCAGGCGAATTGATGCGTCGCAGCGTGTGCATACGATTCAAGTAGCCACTGATACGCTGGTCAGGCATTTTGCTTCAGAAAGCGGCCTGGTATTACGCGGAACTGATACCTTGTCGCTGGCTGATATGGTCGGCGGCGGTAATGGCACAGGAACCGGTCTTCAGGGCCATGGTATCAATTTGAGATCAGGCGGCCAGGTTTTGGTCAATCAACGCTCGAGTTTTGCACACGGCACTCCCTATGCTGCTGTAAAAACAAATCCTTATGTTGATTCCGTTTTTATTCCGGACGGCGGCCGAGGCGATGTTTTAATCAGCTCGACAGGGATGGTCTTTCAGGATTTCAGAAATACGGTCGGCAGGACGACGGACCACATCTATCATCAGGGTGAATCGATCTTTTACGCGATGGGATTAGGTGCCAGAAGCACCCCGGCGATGATGGATGGGAAACGATACGGCCCCCAGGGCGCCCCGGCGATCTTTATGCACGCCAATGCGGGGATCACCTTTGATCTGGCAGCGATACGTTCGCTGCTTGGCGATTCCATGACCATTTCCGGACTCAGGGTGCTGTGCGGCGTCCCGGATGGCATGGAAGAAGGCCAGTTGCTCGGTTTTGCCAACCCGGACTTCTGGGTACTGGTGGACGGCCAAGAGCGGTTTAAACGCTTAAATATGAAATCAGATGCGACCGCGGAAAAAGTGGAAATTTCGCTGACGGGACAGGAACGCTTTTTAACGTTGGCTGTAACCGATGGCGGAAACAATTACGATATGGACCTGGCCCTTTTCGGCGACCCGGTTCTGGTGCTTAATGCTACAGACGAATAATCGTGGGTAATGATTCAAAGAAAATAAAGGTGTGACAGGAAGATAAAACTGAGCCGATGCGACACTCTGACAAAGCTGACATCGGCCCAGGAAGTGCTTGCCGGACATCAAGAAATATCCAGGCAATACAAAGGATATTATAGAGAAGTCCCGCCGCAAGTGCAAGCCTAAGCGATTTTAATTTTGAAGGCCTATGGATTAGGTCGGTGGAGATACTGCGTATTCAGGAAAGGATCAATATGAAAGTTCAGGCCATAACAAAAAAATCTCATAGAAAATCGACGGCATTTACACTGATCGAATTGCTTGTGGTCATTGCCATTATCGCCTTATTGCTGGCGATTGTGATGCCGGGGTTGCGGAAAGCCAAAGAATATGCCAAAGAGACGGTTTGCCGGGTTCACCTGAAACAGTGGGGTGTCTGCTATGAAATGTATCTAAATGACAACGATTCTGTTTATACCCCCGGGGCTGAATATCACAGTGATGGTCAGCCCGGTATGGACGGCAGCGGCACCTGGATTGCATTGCTGGATTCGTATTATCAGGATCCTGATGTTCGGTTATGCCCCAAGGCGAACCGGACGGAGGCTGAAGGCGCCAGAATGCCCCTGGCTGCATGGGCGATAAGAGATACGAATGCGTACAGCAACGGTCTATTAACAAAGATTGAGGATGAAATCGGCAGTTATGCGGAGAACTGGTGGCTGACCAGTGGTGACAGCACATATGGCGGCGACTACTCAACTGACAGGAAGTTTAAGAAGGCCGGTTTCTCCGGAGCATTTCAGGTACCTTTGCTGGGTGACAGCGGGTTTTTCCTTCTCAGACCGCTTGAAGATGACATGCCGCCGGCAACGGATGGAGAATTTAACTGGAGCAGTGCCCAGGGTAACGAGCTGTACCGGAGTTGTCATGACCGGCATCGAGGCGGGGTCAACTGGGTGTTTGCCGATGGAGCAGCGCGGAAAGTCGATCTTGCGGAATTGTGGGAAGTTCGCTGGCACAAAGAATGGATTTCCGGCGAACCGAATTGGAACGGTCGCGAACCGTGGTTTTAAAATGAAATGACGTTTTATTGGTAAGTTCATATTTGCAAATATTGAAGTGTATGTTGGTTTACAAAGTGTGTGTGAAGTGTGTGGAAAGACGTGTCCCTCCTGTCGTTTGAGAGACACAAAATGAATGTTTCATTAATTATTAACTGGAGGTGAATGATGGAAAGAAAATTGATCTTTGTCAGTATGGTAATGGTATGTGTCATGGGAATTGCTCAAGCGGGTGTTATTATGACCGACGGTTTTGATGCAGATACGTTGGAAGCTAACGGCTGGGACACGACGACGTCGAACTGGAATATCTCGACGGGAAGCTGGGGCAATCCGGGCCACTATATCTGGGGCGGCGGCGGAACGGCCGGTCAGGAAGACATTGATTCGGGTCGTCTCGTGAAAGACACCGGATATGTGATTCAGGCCGGCGATACTTTCACGGTGACATTCGACATGAAAAGTCTGGCCGACGCTGACTTTGGCGGTTCGCTTCTTGTGGGACTGGGCTATGTCGATGGCACGGGCGAGCAGATTCTGGGCGCCGTTGAATATCTCGATACGGAGATACCGTATGGCTGGAATAATGCACAGGGAACTCTGACGGTTACGGCGACAGCCGGTGCGGTTGGTAATAACCTTTATATCGGGATTGGCGCCGGCCCCAATGCGTGGAACGGCACCTCGGCACAGCGAATTGGTGTTGACAATGTTGTTATTGAGCAAATTCCGGAACCGGCAACGCTGGCACTGCTGGGATTGGGTGGCCTGCTCTCTCTGAAACGTCGTCGAAGCTAAATGAACTTTGATAACTGAAAATCAAATGGCAAAGCATGAACGCATGTGGGCTGCTCCCCGCATGAACACCGGGGAGCAGTCGAACAAAACGAATTTTTAATTAATTTTAGATTTTTTTGAAAGGGCGCCGGTATGAAAAGCAAATTATCTATCTGGTTTATGTTATTTGTTTGCGGGATATTTCTGATTCCGCAGATGTGCCAGGCTGCTGAGATCATGAATGACGGTTTTGAAGCAGCTGACACTTTGGAAGGCAATGGGTGGGACACCACGGATTCCAATTGGAATATTTCAACAGGTGCCTGGGGTAATCCGGACCACTATATCTGGGGCGGCGGCGGAAGTTCTGCCCAGGAAGACATCGATACCGGTCGCGTTGTCAAGGATACCGGCTATGTCATCCAGGCAGGTGACATCTTTAATTTAGTCTTTGATATGAAAAGCCTGGCCAATCTTGATAATGTATTTTTCTCTTCGATTCTTGCAGAGCTGGGGTATGTTGATGGCAGCGGCGAGCATATCCTTGCCTCCATCGAGTATCTTGATGCTGATATTCCGTATGGCTGGAACAATGCACAGGGAATGTTGGAAGCGGCTGCTACAGCCGGTGCCGTTGGTAATACTCTCTTTGTCGCCTTTTCCGGTGGTCCCAACTCATGGAATGGAACCTCCGCACAGCGGCAGGGGATCGATAATGTCGTCATCGAACAATCCCGCAGTGTCAAAGCTTTGGATCCCACCCCTTATGACGGACAGGGTGTTGATGATATGAATAAGGTTGCGCTGGAACTGGCCGCAATGAGCTGGACGGCACCGGGTGCCTATACTCCCAGCGGCTATCGCGTCTTTTTCGGCATGACTGAACCGAATCTGTTGGAAACGGACTACGGGCTGACGGAACTGACCTCCGGCGTTGAGGATATTTTATCAATTGACCCGACTCCGGCCGGCGATTTGTCTGCTGACAGCCAGTACTACTGGGTGGTCGATGCTTATGAACCGAATGAGGCTGGTGCTATTAGACATCAAGGAGACAGTTGGACGTTTGCGACGATCGCGCTTGCTCCGTTTATTACCGCAGGCCCTGAAGATCAGGCAGAGTTTGCGGGTGACCAGGCAGTGTTACAGGTTGAATTTGAAAGTCCTACTGCTGTGACCGGCAATCTGTGGGAAGTATCCACCGATGGTGGTACAACATGGAGTGCCGCGACTGGAACAACTTCTCTTGATGAAGCCGGCACGCCCAAAACAGCGACGCTGACCATTGCCAGTGTGGTGCTGGGTGATGAAGGTCTTTACCGCTGTACCCTGACCAATGCGGGTGGCCCAACGACCTCTGCGACTGCGGCATTAGTGGTTAAACGCCGATTGGCTTACTATGAGTTTGAAGGCAATGCGGACGATTCCGAAGGTTCTAACGACGGAACGCCGAAGAATGTTGATCCCATCAAGGCTGCGGACATCACCTATGGTACCGGTGTTGTCGGAACACAGGCGGTTGTCTTTAATGCTTCGACTGAAGCAACGGATCCGAACCAGAGCTTTATTGAACTGTCTGCGACGGCCTATCCGAACAATACTCTCGGCGGCGGTCTGGAAAGCGGTTCGATTTGCTGCTGGGTTAAGAGCACGACCGGTTCCGGTGCGGTTATGGGTAATATTAACGGTACCACCGAAGAGCCTAATCAGGATGCGTGGTATTTCCGTTATAATTCTTCGACCCAATTCCGGTTCTTCATGCGTGACTTTGATCAGACTTCCACGAATGCTTATGCCAATGATCCCAACTTGACGGATGGCAGTTGGTATTTTGTCGCGGCCACATGGCAGGGCGGCGCCGGGTCGAATATCTATATCGGTCGCCTGGGCGAGAACGGCAGGCTGGATGATGCCGGCGGTTTTGGTGCCGATCTGGACTTCTCTGATTGGCAGAACCCGACTGTGATTGGCGGTTATTACAACCGTGAAAGCGGGGTCGCGGGCTTCCTGCCGCAAGGTGCGATGATTGACGATTTGCAAATCTTCAACTATCCGCTGACGGCTGATGAGGTTGCCGGGATTTACCATGCTGTGAATGGCGATATGATGTGTACCGCACTGAACGGTGTCTTTGACGGCAGTGAGTTTGATGTCAACAATGACTGTATGGTTGATCTGGCAGACTTCGCGATGATGGCTGCTAAATGGCTGAGTGGTGCATTATCTGACGGTTCGATGTAACAGATAATTAAAGTTGTACTAACATGGAAAAGTGTACTCCCGGTCCGCTGAAAAGCGGGCCGGGATTCTTGTCTATCTTGACTTTTAAGTAAAATAGTGGTATTATTAACACAGAATTTCAAAAATGGGGTGTCATTATGTATGAGCCGTATCGTAAAGTTGTGTTGTGTTCATTTCTTTTTCTAATCGCTATCATTTTATGTACCGCATCAGGGCTGGCCGATACGGTTTTGGTCGAAGCGGAAAACTTTGACGACAAGGGGGGCTGGGTGGTTGACCAGCAGTTTATGCAAACCATGGGTTCCTCCTATCTGCTGGCTCACGGCATGGGCGAACCGGTTGCTGACGCAGTGACGACCGTGACGTTTCCCTCGACCGGCACATATAAGATGTGGGTTCGTACCAAGGACTGGGTGCCGGGTGCGTGGGATGCCCCGGGGCGGTTTCAGGTGTTAATTAATGGGACTGCTGTTGGAACAACGTTTGGTACCATTGCCGGCTGGACGTGGCAGGACGGCGGCACGATCAATGTGACCAATACGCAGGTTCAGATCAAACTTCACGACCTGACCGGTTTTTCAGGTCGCTGTGACGCGATCTATTTCGATACGAATACTTCCGCGACGCCGGTGGATTTTGACCCGGCCAATCCGCAGATCAACCGGCAGTGGCGTAACGGATTGCGAGGTCTGCCGAATACACCGCCGGATGGTGGACAGTTTGATGTTGTCATTGTCGGTGGCGGTATTTCCGGATGCGGAGCGGCACTGGCGGCAGAAAAGGAAGGCCTGCAAGTGGCTCTGATCCAGGACCGGCCGCTGCTGGGTGGTAATGCCAGCAGTGAAATCCGCGTTCATACCCTGGGTGTTCACGGCAAAGGCAGTGAAATTCTCAATCAAATTGATACGGACCATTATCCGAATGGCAGTGCTCAGTCGATTGACGATCAGAATAAACGCGAGGCGGCGATGGCGGCCGCGGACGGTATTACGATCTTCAGCTCTCACCGCGCCTATGATGTTCAGATGGATGGCACAAAGATCGTTAGCGTTGATGCCTGTTCGATCACAACCGGTCAGGCGGTTCGCATTCGCTCAAATGTCTTTATTGACTGTACCGGTGACGGCTGGATTGGTTACTGGGCCGGGGCTGATTACAGATATGGTCGGGAAAGCAAGAATGAATTCGACGAGGGCTGGGATTCGAAGGGTGATCTCTGGTCGCCGACAACGCCGGATAATCGCATCATGGGCAGTTCCCTGCTGTGGTATTCCAGCAGCAAATCCACCACTTCGACATTCCCGGCCGTCCCGTGGGCGATGGATGTAGCCAAAACACATTCGGCGACAGCCGGTGAGTGGTATTGGGAATACAGCGACAACAATAAGCACGCCATTGACGATGCCGAAGAGATTCGCGACCATATGTTCCGTGCGATCTACGGTTCCTTCTATAATGCCAAACAGTCTTCCAGTAATGATTATCGTAAACTGGCCTGGGTGGGATATTTGAGCGGCAAACGTGAATCGCGGCGATTGATGGGCGATTATATTTACAAACAATCTGATGCGATGAACGGCACAGAGTTTGATGACACCGTCGTTGAGGAAACACGTGAAATCGATGTTCACTATCAGCGGGCATTGACGGGTGACTCGCGTGATTTCCTGTCGATAGCTTTGTTCCGCGGCGTGCCGAAATACTATATCCCGTTCCGCTGTCTGTATTCACGAAATATTGAAAACTTGATGATGGCGGGCCGAAATTTCAGTTGTACCCATATCGGCCTGGGCGGCCCGCGTGTGATGAACACCTGTGGCCAGATGGGGATCGCGACCGGTTACGCCGCCAGTCTGTGTGTTAAGCACGACACCAATCCCCGCGGTGTCTATGAGAATCATATCCAGGAACTGCGTGGCCTGATTGGATATTCGGCACCGGTGCCGGATACTCGGGCGGTCATGCAGGATGGCTTTGACGCGGCCGATACGCTGGATGGCAACGGTTGGGATGACTCGGCGTCTAACTGGGTTCTCTCAACGGGCGGTTACGGACACCCGGCCAATTATATCTGGGGCAGCGGCGGCAGCGGCGGGCGGGAAGACATAAATTCCGGTCGTCTCGTCAAGGATACCGGTTATGCAATACAGGCCGGCGATACATTTAATCTGGTGTTTGACATGAAACGCCTGCACTCAACGCTCTTTGAGGGGTCGATTCTCGCTGAAATTGGATATATTGACGGTGCCGAACGGCATGTGCTTGGATCAATCGAATATCTTGAATCTCAGATTCCCATTGGCTGGGGTAATGCACAGGGGGAGTTGGCAGTTATTGCGACGAAGGCGTCGGTAGGCAAAAACCTTTATGTTGCGTTTTCAGGCGGCCCGAATTCGTGGAACGGCACTTCCGCTCAACGATTGGGGATTGATAACGTGAAAATTACAGCGCTGACAAACAAACCTGCTGTTGAGGCCGGCAGCAGTGTTCTGACGACGCTGGGGCTGGCCAACGTTCCGAACGGCCTGACAATGAGTGCGGCTGTGAACGGTGACGGGGCGGCTTCGGCGGATATTCACTGGCAGGCGTTCGATTTTGAATTTGACGGTGGCCTGTCATCCAATGTGACATTTGATAATGCCGCCGATCCGAACTCGACCGTGACGGTTAGCGAGGCTGGGCGGTACATTTTTCAGCTTGCCGCGACAGTCGGTGATCCTGCGGAAACAGTGTCCGATCATATCGAAGTTATCGTCTATGAGGATGACTGCGAAGGAGCCATCGCCGCGGAGCTTTGGGATACGGAATTTGATTATGATGATAACTGTATTGTGGATATTTCAGACTTTGCAACGTTCGCATTGGCCTGGCTGGATACCGAGATTTTAGTTGATTTGCAGGGTTTTGCATTGACATGGCTGGATTCAACGACGATGACCGAGAGCATGTTCTATTCCGTTGATGTGCCGCCGGTTTCGGAGAACGCGTTGTTTGTCGAGTACTGGACGGATATTTCCGGCTCAACGATCGGCCACTTGCTGTCGAGCCCCGATTATCCGGACAACCCGAGCGGTGCTTACTTTATTCTGGATGAGTTTCGCGGTAAGTCGGAATTTATGGATAGCTACGGCCAGCGGATTCGCGGCTACATTGTCGCACCGCAAACCGGTGATTACACGTTCTACATTGCTTCGGACGATGCCTCGCAACTGTTTCTGAGTACAGATGCTGACCCGGCTAATAAAGTACAGATCGCCCAAGTAACCGGTTGGACCGATCCGGATGAGTGGGATGATGAAGCCGGTCAGGACTCACCGCTCATTTCCTTGACTGAGGGACAGTATTATTATGTAGAGGTCTTGACAAAGGAAGGCAATGGGGGTGACCATGTTTCCGTTGGCTGGAAACGACCGGGGGAAACAGTTATCGAAGTCATTCCCGGCAGTGCTCTGAGATACGGTAACTCGTAACTCGGATATCGCAGATAAAATCAATATATGAGAAAATGGGGGTAAAAGAAAAATCGACATTTCACGTCGTTCGGCAAAAATATCTTAGAAAAGAATGAATTTCTGTTTATAATGCCACTTTCTAATTTGTTCTTGTCGTTTTACGAGGAAATGTCGAATGAAGCAGACGCGAAGAGATTTCTTAAGGGGGACATTGGGGGCGATTGTTGCAACCGGCTCTGTTCCGGCTTATTCACAGACCGCGCCGTCGCGTCCCAATATCCTCTGGATTTCGTGTGAAGATATCAGTTCGCACCTGGGCTGTTATGGTCAGGCGAATGCCATCACTCCTCATATCGACCGCATCGCCGCCGAAGGGGTGCGTTACAGCCATGCGTTTACGGTTCACGGTGTCTGTGCGCCGAGCCGTTCGGGGATTATTACCGGTCAGTATCCCAGCAGTATCGGGTCGGTCAATATGCGCTGCCGGGCGACTAAGCCGGATTCGATTAAGTGTTTTACTGAATATCTGCGTGAGGCCGGCTATTACTGCAGCAATAATGCCAAAGAAGACTATAACTTCAAACCGTCCGCAAAAGTGTGGGATCAGTCCAATCGAAAGGCCCACTGGAAAAACCGACCGGCGGATAAGCCGTTTTTTGCGGTGTTTAATTTTACCGGCACCCACGAATCAAAGCTTTGGAACAGTGCCGATTTTGACAACACGCATCCCAAACGCCTGAAACCGTCCGAATGGCAAAGACCGGACAAGATGAAAGTGCCGCCAATTTATCCGGATACTCCAGAAGTTCGGCGGGATATTGCGAGACTGTTTGAGCGGATTACTGAATTTGATTACTTTGTCAAGGACCGGGTTGACGAACTCAAAAAGGCCGGTTTATATGAGAATACGATTATTTTCATCTGGTCCGATCATGGCAACGGTCTGCCGCGGGCCAAACGCTGGCTGTATGATTCCGGCACGCTTTCCCCGTTGATTGTTCGAATTCCCGAACAATACAGAACAAACGCACAGGCTCGCCCCGGTACCGTTGATGGCCAGCTTGTCAATTTTATTGACCTGGGGCCGACGGTGCTGAATCTGGCCGGGATTGCGACACCGGAAGGCATGCAGGGACAAGCATTTCTTGGTGCCAATCTGTCAAAACAGCGGCAATACATTTTCGGCGCTCGCCAGCGAATCGATGAATTTTATGATATGGTGCGCGCGGTGCGTGATAAGCGTTACCGCTATATACGCAATTTCATGCCGTTTTTGCCGTATCTGCCGTATTTGGAGTACCGTGAAAGGTGCAACACCATGAAAGCGATGCGAAAACTTCATGCGGAAGGTAAACTGCCCGCTGCTTCGGCTCTTTGGATGGCCAATGTTCGCCCGGCGGAAGAACTGTACGACTTGGAAAAGGATCCGTGGGAAACGCGGAATCTGGCCGACGATCCAGCTTATGCAAATATTAAGAAACACCTGCGGCAGGCTTTGCAAGAGTGGATGATTCAGACGCGAGATACCGGCTTGCTGCCCGAACCGGAAATGCTTCATACAGCCAAACAATACGGCGGCGAATGCCGGATATTCCAGCAATCCGGAGCACAACAGCGTGTTGAAAAACTTCTCAAGCTGGCAATTATTGCTTCACAGCCACAAAAGACCGATTTGGCAGTGATTGACAACGCTCTGGCAGATGCTGATCCGGCTGCCCGGTACTGGGCGGCGCTGGCATTGCGAGGAGATATTTATGAGCGACAAACACAGCAGAAAAAGCTGTCACAACTTTGCATCGACGACAATTCATGCGTCCGCATCGCCGCGGCGTGGTCACTATCGATACTGGGAGAAGGCGAAAAGGGCGTTAGTGTCCTTGAAAAGGAGTTAAAACGACCAGAACAGACAGACGACAGCCTTCAGTTTGCCCTGAAAGTGTTGGATACGTTTGGCCCCGAGTCTCGCACGGCTCTGCAAACAGTGCAGGCTTTGTACGATCACAAAAAAGACCACAAATACATCGCCCGTATCGGTAAACATTTCATCGAAAAATACCGGCAATAGTATTTAACTTTGGTGGCAATCCAAATTAAAGACCTGTCATCCAGTTTTGAGCAAAGACGGCAAGGTCTTGCAGATTGATAAAACCGTCTTCGGCATCGTCAATATCGCAAACGGGATTGTACAGGCTTTCTCCATCGCGTGCCAGCCAGGTCTGGGCCAATGTGCCCAGATCGACGATATCCACGTCTCCGTCCGGCTCAAAGTCACCTTTGTAAGGTGTAATGACCGCTGACAAGGTCGGAATAAAGATAAAATCACTGCTGCCCGAAGACGTATTATGTGCCTGGACGCACAGGACATTGTCGCCTTCAATAAGGTCACCGATAAAATCTGATAAATCGACTTGACGGGGCGTGCAGCCCGAGCCGCAGCAGGCCTCATGGTTGCTTGTCGATGCCGGTTCATTATAAGCAACCGGATCAGGCGGATACTGGCTGTCAACCGGGATTCCATTGATGTAGGCGATATAGCCGTCGTCCCATTCCATCGTCAGTGTCAGTTCCGTAATGCGCGTCGGGTCTTCAATCCAAAAACGCTTGCGGGCATAAACGCTGAGATAATTATTTTTCATGTCCGTCAGGTTGGTGGCGATGCACGATTCATAGCCGGAGCCGGTTTCGTATCCAAAACCGGATGGCCCAACCAGCCAGGCGTCATCATCGAAGCCTGTTGTATTCCAGTCAGCCGGGGGTTCACTGGTCCCTTTGAAATATTTCCAGTCATCGCCTTCGATCACCAAGTTCTCGTCGATTTGATAGGGTTTTTCGTAAACAAGGTTTGAATGGCCTGTCAATTCGGCGTTTGTTGGATTACTAATCGTTATACGTACCAACCGAAGCCCCTCAAGCGGGGGATGGCCGAATTCAATGTGCTGAACAGTCTGGCCCGGCCTAAAATGTAGTGTGCCGTTTGCTATCTGTCCGAGATTGGTGCTGACCGAATAATCCACGCTGACCGATTGCGTTGTAAAGGTGCTCAGGCGAACCGGGATCTGGTTTTCCGCCTCCAGTTCGGAAAGCTCATACTGTGACTGTGTTGCGGCGATACCGATACCGACGGTTTCAGCCGGGCCGAACAGAAAGAACGCCAGTTTTTCCAATTGAGACGGATTGCTTTCCGGCTGCCACAGTGTATTGTTGGGGTAGTTATCGTTGGCCTTGCTGAAATAATTGTTTTGAATGTCCATCTGCGAAAGATGGACCTCCCAATTGTCCCAGGCCCGTCCCCAGATGTCCCGCCAGTTAAACAGCAGCAGCGAGTTTTGAACCTCCAGAAACCCGTTATAGCTCCAGTCATAGTTGTCCCCAAAGCGTGCCCCGACCAGGTTACCGGTGCACAGACAGTTGTTGGCGTCCACTATTGGATCGTCATAGCCGCATTCGATTGCCTGACCACAGTTGAGGACCACCGTATCGGTGATGGTTGCATACCGCGGCCCAGACGACAGCGCCATAGCCTCGTGGAAGCAGGATTCAAACCAGCAGCCATCGAAGATGACCGCGCCTTCGCTGCCTTCGCCGGCGTCGATCGCGTCATCCAGAAGCCAGCCAAATAGACAATCCGTAAATGTATGCGGCCCGCCGTTCAGATACAAGGCGTCGTTGTCGGCGTCCACATAAGATGCCGAGGCATCCGGAAACTCGATCAGGGCGCAGTCGGTCATTGTGACCGAACCGCCGTTATATTGTCCTGCGGTGACACATTTCTGAACCAGACAGCCTGTCATGGTCAGTGCTGCGTTTTCACCGTGTCCCAACTGCCCGTCATTCTGGACGGCATAGCAATCGTTTAGTGTGACGGCTGAACCTGCGGACAGGTAAAACAGGCATTGATTGTCGCGGTGGGCTTTGCCGCGACCGGAGTTGTTGTCGAACCAGTCCGGGTCGGCGCCGCTGGCGGTGAAGATGGAGCCGGCAAAATCACCCTCCGCCGCGGCGGTTTCAAAAAGAAAACCGCCCCATGGAGCGTTTCTGTCCTGTGCGGTAAACACAACCGGTCGCCCGTTGGTTCCATTGACGTCAATGCTGCCTTCAACAACAATTTCAACATCCGGGCTGACAACAATCACACTGCCCTGGCCAATCGTCAGCGTAACACCCGCAGGAACGGTTAGCGTATTGGTAATCTGGACTCGGGCATTTTCTCCCCAATCCGTCGAGGCGACCAGGCTGCCCGAGATGCTTTGCCAGGTGGTATTTTCTTCGATTACAATCTGCTTGGGAGTTTCAAGTGTAGCTGCAGAAGCGGTATAGGACCGCGTTTCTGCCTGCGTGGCTGCGGGCAAAAAGACCGAACCGACGCCTCTGAGCAGTTGAAGCGGCTGATCGTCAAAACCTGTAACGGTTCCGTTTACTCCACGACGTTTGCCGTCAGTGCTTTCAACACGTGCAATGACGGGAATGTCAAGGCCGACAGGATATTCGGCGGGCATGACGATGTTTAATTGACCGCCGGTAAATTCTGCTGTCGCCGAATCAATCATCGGATACGGAGTCCATACCGGCAGTCCTACTTCCGTATTATCGCGCTGCGAAGCACGGATAATAAAGCGAATCAGCAGACTTTCTACGGTGCCGGTGGATTGCTCTTGTCGATGAACGGTTAATTCGTGATACTGAGGAGCATTGACCTCAATAGAAACGTCTGTGGCAACCGGCTGGCCGTCCAGTTCGGCGGTGTAATCGTAACCTGCCTCGGATTGAACGGTAAACGATGCGCTGTTTGTATAGACCTGCCGGTCGGAGATCCCCGTGACCGTGATTTGAGCCAAACCACCACCGGTAAACAGCCCAAAAAAGGAAAAAAGCCATAATTGAATAAATAATCTCTTTGGAAGGTTTAAAAACAGCGTATTTCGCAAAGAAATATTGTTAATTTTGTTCATCATCTCTCCATATCGGATGCCGTTACTATTGTATAAGGGGCAATAGAATGTGTGAAAGATAACCCCCAAATATCATAAGCGAGCATCAATTATACCGGATTACACCCTGCAAAACAACGTAATTAGGCATCAGAAGCTCATATCGCCCCTGAACGCCTAAGTAAGTTGTTTTCCAATAAAAGGTTACAATAAACTTGTGCGAACTCCGAAAGTCAGGGTTTTTTCGTAGGGTTTTGAGGGCTTTTTTGGTAAAATGGGTAAACTATTTATCGGGGCGGTTCCCCTCGTACCGGAGACGGTGGTGTTCGCTGAAGTTTTCTAACAACAATGCTAGAGTTTTTCTCACATGTCCTGAGATAAGTGCGTTTATTTTGATTTTCCTGTCCAGACTAAGGGCGAGACAATCATGTACTTAGTGAGGCCGTCCCAAATAACACAAACAATAGATTATGGGGATGGAAATGGCGGCTTCGGGCTTTTATGGGCTGAAATAACATCGGAACAACAGATACCTGGCACAAGAGGGCTTATGCATACTCATCAATGGTTTTTAATCGTGGTCGTATTATTCGGCAGCTTGAATGGTCTGGCGGCCTGTCCGGTGGGAGATCTCGACGGGGACTGTACAGTCGGTATGGGAGATTTGATCGCGTTTGCCGATTTTTGGCTCGATGACATTTCCGGCGGGGCCAACTTTGACGGCCTTGATACCGTCAATATGGAAGATTTTTCCATTCTTGTCAGTCACTGGGGTGACCGCGGCTATAAGCTTGTGATCAATGAGTTGATGGCAGACAATACTGCCACAATTGAAGACCCGGATGAGGCCGGCGAATATCCCGACTGGATCGAACTGTATAATTACGGGACGACACCGATTGATACCGGCGGGATGATATTAAGGGATGAGACGAATACCTGGACGATCCCCACTAATGCTTCTGCACAAACAACGATTCAGCCGGGTGGATACTTGCTTTTCTGGGCCGATGATGATACGGAGCAGGGGCCGCTGCATACGAATTTCAAACTCGGCGCCGGCGGAGATGAAGTTGGCTTGTACACAGAGGATAATATACTGATTGACGAAAAGGTATTCGGAAGCCTTGACGGTGACGAATCCTACGGCCGCTATCCCAACGGCGGCCCTGGCTGGCAGAAGTTTGACAACGGTACCGCCACTCCAGGCACCTCCAACGGCGGCCAATCCCCGGATGCCGGCATTATTATCAATGAAATCATGTATCACCCCGGCCATGACGAGCTGGCATTTGAGCCGGAACCGATTGGGTTAGAGTATATTGAACTGCATAACACTGGTTCAAGTGCGGTTGACCTGAGCGACTGGCGTTTGGTCGATGGCGTTAGCTTTGAAATTCCTGCCGACACTTTGATTGCCGCCAACGGCTATCTGGTCATCGCCGCAGATACTACCGCCTTTTCACAGGCTTACCCGACTGTGACCAATGTGGTTGGCGGCTGGCTTGGCAAACTGAACAATCAGGGCGAACAAATCACGGTTGTCAACGCTATCGGCACGGTGATCGACTCGGTTCACTATTACGATGAAGGCGAATGGGCCGACCGTATCCTCGGGCCGGTGCATTATTATCATCGCGGCTGGGAATGGTCCGATGCCCATGACGGCGGCGGGCGTTCACTGGAGTTGACCACCACGTCCATGTCGAATGAATACGGGCGAAACTGGAAAGCTGGTCAGGCCGATGGTGGAAGCCCCGGTCGTGCCAATTCGCAGGTCGATGCCGATGTGCCGCCGCTTATTCTGGATGTCGATCATACGCCAGAGATTCCCCACAGTGACCAGCCGGTAATAGTGACCGCAAAAGTAATGGACGAAATCCTCTCATCCGTTTCGATGACTTTGTTCTGGCGTCTCGATTCATCGACATATGTTTCTTCTGAATATCCTGTGTATGATGCCGGAAGCTATACGACCGTCACAATGTTCGATGACGGATTGCACAGTGATAAACAGGCCGGCGACGGGATTTTCGGTGTGACGATTCCTGCCCAGTCGGATGGCCAGATCGTTGAATTTTTTGTTGAGGCCAACGACACGACCAATACCCGCACCTGGCCGGCGCCTTGTGAGGTTGATGGCCAGGTGCAGCAGGTCGCCAACTGTCTCTATCGGGTGGACGATTCATTCGATCTGTCAACTTTGACGGCCAACGGAACCAAGCCGGTCTATTATCTCGTGATGACAGAGTCTGAACGCGGCCGCTTGGAAGATATCGGTGATGAAGACAGCGGAGACAATAACGAACGCTATTCTCGTGTTCAGATGAACGGCACTTTTATCAGCGTGGCCGATTCGAAGATTAAATGCCGTTATGGTGTGGGCTATCGCAATCGCGGCGAAGGTTCCAGTGGGCGGCCTCCGAATAATGTGCGCATTAACTTCCGCTCAGATGCTCCGTATGATGGAACGACCAAGATTAACTGCAACAGTAAATACACGTATCTACAGGTTGCAGGCAGCCGGTTGTTTGCTTCGGCCGGTT
>JANQGW010000116.1 GCA_028282905.1 Sedimentisphaerales bacterium
GGCGACTGGCTGGATATTAATGACCCGACCTCCAAAGATGTGATTTACATGGTTTATTTTGCCAATCATTCTGCCGGCGATTCTGGTATTGCTGACAACCGGATACCCGGAAAGCAGTGCCAAGCTGGATGTTGTCGCCGCTGTTCAGTTGCTGGCCAAACCGGGCGTTCTGGTCGCCGCATTTGTACTGTTTTGCTATATCGCACTGGAGGCATCTTTCTGTAACTGGCTGCCGTCCTTTGGTAAAGAAGTACTCAAAAAGGAAAATGACGCAATTGAAGACACCGCCGCTGACGCTTCCGGCCAGAGACTGCTGTCCTTCTTTGCCATTGCGATGATGGTCGGCCGTTTGGCAACCGGACTGCTACCAGCCAAAACCGGCTTTGATCTGACCGCTAACGGCGGCTTTGTGATTGCCGCAGCCGCCGTCGTTATTGCCATTGTCATCTATCTGATGATGGGCTGTGCCAAAGGCGCGATGGCCAATATCCTGGCCGCTCTGGCAGGCCTTGCCTTCGCTCCGTGCTTCCCGACCACTGTTGGTGTAACATTCTCGAAATTTAATTCAGATGTTCATGGCAGTATCTTTGGGATCATCTTTGCCGTCGGTCTGGCCGGTGCCGTGATTGTTCCGAAAATGATGGGTAACGCCGCCAAGGGCGCTTCCATTCAGAAAAGTCTCAAACTGCTGCTGCCGGCCTGTGTGATTTTGATTGTTCTCGCAATCATTATGGGCCAGTTGAAAGGCGTTGCAGGATAATCGCAAACCTGCTATAATGTTGTTTTGTAACGAAACGTTAGTTAATCAAGAATAAGAACAGGAGTTGTCATGAAGTACATGTTCATAATTAATCTGGTGGTGTTACTGTTGTTTACAGTCGGCGGCTGCAAGAAAAGCACGTCCCCGACAGAAACCGAAACACCGCAAGCTCCGGCTAAGCAACCTGAAGCAACCAAACCGGCTGCCGCTGAACCGACACAGCCTGCAGAACCGGAAAAGCCTGCTGAACCGGCTCCGGCTGCCAAAGCTGAACTGGAACCGATTCCGCTGAAGCTGCCCAAGCCGATGTTTGTCGGCACACCTGAGAACCTCTCCGGCGTGGAAAAACTGGAAAAACCGCTCGGCAAACCCCGTCCGGATTTCCTGGCTCCGAAAGGTGTCACCAATATCGCGCTGAAAAAAGCCGTCACCTGGTGTGAAGAAGACGAACCTATCATGGGCACGCTGGATATGATCACCGACGGCGACTGCGAAGCCTCCGAAGGCAGCGTTGTTGAGCTTGGCCCGTTCGAGCAATGGGTACAGATCGACCTGGAAAAAACCAGCGATATTTACGCGATTGTCTTCTGGCACTTCCACAAGACGCCCCGCGTTTACTTTGATATCGTTGTTCAGATTTCCGACGACCCGGACTTCGCCGTCGGCGTCACGACGATCTACAACAACGACCTCGATAACTCGCTGGGACTGGGCGCAGGCAACGATTCGCACTATGTTGAAACCTCCGAAGGCCGACTGGTCGATGCCAAGGGTACCCAGGGCCGCTATGTCCGTCTGTACAGCCAGGCCAACAACCAGAACGATTACAGCCACTACATTGAGGTTCAGGTCTTTGGTAAATAATGCCGATGACACGAAAGCATTTTACTGGATTCTGCTTTTTTTGATCGTTGCGGCAGGCGGCAGTTTTTTTCGCCTGTGGCAACTCAATGATCGTCCGATGCATACGGACGAAGCAGTCCACGCTATCAAATACGAGGCCCTTCACACGAAGGGCCTCTATTCTTATGACCCTCACGAATTTCACGGCCCCACACTGAATTATTCCACCCTGCTGCTTTCCCGGCTGACCGGCCGCGGCCCTTCGGCCGACATTACCGAAAAACTCCTGCGGCTGACACCCGCAATTTTCGGCATCGCACTGATCCTGACGCCGCTGCTGTTTTTAAAACGGCTCGGTAAATTCACGGTGTTTTCAGCGTGTGTACTGTTGGCTTTTTCGCCGGCGTTTGTGTATTACAGCCGCTACTATATCCAGGAAATGCTGCTGGTCTTTTTTACGGCCATGTTTTTGGGTTGTGTCTGGAAATACCTTGATTCCAAAAAATATCTCTGGCTGGTTGCCGCCGGTGTTTTCGTCGGCTTAATGCACGCAACCAAGGAAACGTTTGTATTCACGATAGCCGCGGCAATGCCTGCTTTCGCTTACTGCCTGTTTTCAAGCCAAATTAGAAAAAACATCCAGTGGCGACATTGGGTCTTTGCCGTTGCAGCCATGATCGGCACATCAATGTTGTTATATTCGTCATTTGGCACTAATCGCCAGGGCATTATTGATTCGGTCACCACTTACGGCATCTGGCTCCAAAGGGCCGGCGGCGCCAGTGTTCATATTCACCCATGGCATTATTATCTGAATCTGCTGACGTGGCTGGAATTTTTCGAACCGCTGACCTGGAACGAAGATGGCATCGTCGCACTGGCGGCCTTCGGCTGCTGGTTTGCCTTCCGGCGAAAAACTAAATCCAACAATTCAACCGTTATTATTCGCTTTTTTGCAATCTACACACTGGCTCTGACAATTATCTACAGCCTCATCCCGTATAAAACGCCGTGGTGCATGCTGAGTTTTCTGTACGGCATGGTCATTCTGGCAGCCACCGCCGCCGATTGGCTGATTCGAACATCTGAAACTTTTTGGCAAAAACTTATCATCGGATTAGTCGTCGCTGCCTTTGCCATCGTCAGTCCTGTCGCGCAAAGCTGGTTTCTGAATTTCCGTTATGCCGCCGACCCGCGCAATCCGTATGTCTATGCCCACACGCTGCCGGAAATCGACATCATGCTGGAAGCGATTGACAAAGCCGCCGGAGCTTGCGATGAAGGCCTTGACCTTCCGATTTACATTATCGCCGCCGGAGACGACTACTGGCCGCTGCCGTGGCATCTGCGGAAATATTCTAAGATCGGCTCTTGGAATTATGTGGATAATGCCGTATGCGACGTACCGCTTATTCTTGCCAATGCAGCACACGAGCAGGAGATACTCAATGTGCTCTATACCGTCCCCAAACCGGGCCGGCGTCATTTGTATGTGCCCCTGTTTGATGATGACGTCTATCTGCGACCCGGCGTGCCGTGGCGAGGCTACATCCGAAAAGACCTGTGGGACCGCATGAATACGCCATCCAAACCCGTCACTGACACTGTTACAAAAACGGAGCCGCATGTCATGAGCCGGCCGAATAAAAAAGAAATCAAAAACATGCTCACGTTCAGCCACGGGGCAATGAATGCCAATTTCCAGATTTTCATCCAGGACGAGCGAGGTCTGTACGCCGGCCGGGCCGCACGGGCGGCGTTTAACGAAGTGGATCGTCTGGAACAATCGCTGAGCCGGTTTATCTCCAATAGCGACGTCAGTCGGATTAACCGCCTGGCCGCCGGCAAGGAAGCGATTGTGGATGAAGAAACGGTCGAGTGCCTTAAGGTTGCCCACCAGGCTTACGACCTGACCGGCGGTGCCTTTGATGTCACGCTCGGCGGTATTATCGAAGCCTGGAAAAAAGGCGATGACAAAACGGCAAAGCAGCTTTTAACCAATCATCCCGGTATGACCGCCGTCGTCCCGGCAGAGGACGGACTCGGCGTCAGCGTTTTCAACGAAAACGTCAATATCGACTTGGGCGGCATCGGCAAAGGCTATGCCGTCGATGTGATTGCAAAAGTTCTGGCTGAATGGAAAATTGAACGCGCTTTGATTCACGGCGGTTCCAGTTCCGTATGTGCGCTGAACGCACCGGAAGGCCGATCCGGCTGGCCGGTCACCGTTCGCAATCCCGCTGACGGCAAGATCATCGCTCGCCTCGACGTCGCCAACGAAGTACTCAGCAGCTCCGGCATTGCCAAAGGCCGACACATCATCAATCCCCATACGGGCAATCCCGTTACGGACCGTCAGGGCGCCTGGATTCGCCTGAAAAACTCGGCGGCACTGGCCGACGCCCTTTCGACAGCCGCGATGATTATGCCCATTGAAAAAGTTGAATTGCTTATCAACGCCACCGAAGAAAGCGGCGCTCTGCTCATTCTGAATTCGGACGATTCGACCGACAATCCTGACATCCAAACATTCGGAACATTCAAGGATAGATTTTGATATCGTTTTCTTACCCTCATCTCCAAACTTCAGAAACAAAAAAAGAGCTACCGTCGAAACGATAGCTCTTTTTATTACTATTGCTCAAGCAAATTTTCCGGGCTATTTCAGCACACCCATTTCCTGGAACTGGGCCGCGGCATTGAGGAAGTGCGCCGTAATCCAATAGACCGTCCAACCCTCGGAATATCCGCCTCGCATCCGGGTCACATCACTCATGTTGCCATGTTGTGCAAAATTGGTCTGCTGGATCTGCTCACCCTGGCTGCCCAACGGATCGATTAACTGACCGCAACTGCGATACATCACAATCGCCAGCTTTTTCAGATCCTCACGACCAAGGTACTCACCCATCCGGTAAACTTCCGGCGTATAAAGCACACCGTAAACATCCAGATGCTGATTCTGCGCCGAAACGACCGTCCAGCCGCGAGACTTAAAGTTATGGTCTCGCATTCGTCCCGGCGGCATGTCAATATCCCAAACCACCGTATAGCTGAGCGTCACATCCATCGCATGTTCGGTCCAGTCAAGGTACTTTTTATCCTGGGTCATTTCATACATCGCCAAAAATGCCTGAAAGCCGGCCCACGCGCCTTCTTTGTCTTCACACCGGGCGTCCAGCGTCCCACCCCAGTACGGCTCGGTCATATCCAAGTGGCGCTGGGCATAATGCTCGGCGGCCTTGGTCGCTGCGCGTTTATAGACCTCATTGCCAAACAGTGTATAAGCCTTGCACAGCGGCGAAACCAAAAAGCCCTGATTGGTTGACCGCGGCCGCCATTTGGAATCCAGAATCCGAGCAGCGTGAATATCGCACGCCTTCTTCAAAAACGCTTCCCACTTCGAGGTGTTCACATTATCCATTTTGCGGCCGGTCATGATGGCCCGTGCAAAATTCTCCATGCCCTGTCCCTGCGAGATCGGATCCTGACCGTACCATCTGTTCTGATCGGGATTATAGCGAACCATAAAACCATTCTCATTAAACGGTGACGTTGCCAGATGATCCAGCAGCCGCTGGGCCATCACAACGGCCTTTGTGTCGCCCAAACGCTGCGATAATGCCAGCAGAGCATAACCCGGCGCACCGGACTGGCCCGCCCACCCCATCACATATTCATTATTATGCGGATACATGCGAATACCCGCCGACTCAGCATCCTCATGCCAGCGGGACACGGTGAATCGATACTTGGCCTCGAGAATTTCGTCAAATGTCGGCAGCCCATCCGTATTGTACGGGTGGAACAGTTCCACGGACGACCGTATCGAATGCTGGAAACCCTTGCCTTTTGCAGTAACCGGATACGCCTCCAGATAGAACGTCTTTTCTATTACGGCGCCCGGCGGCACATCCATCCACATGTCCGGGTACTTCAGCGAACGGCCCTGGTTGGCCTTGACAAAACTTCGCTGGCCGTTCAGCGAACAGGACCCACTCAGTAATGTCAATTCGGTCGCACTCTCACGTCCAATACCGCCTAAAGACCACCACTGATCGGACACATTTGCAAACGGCGTCAGCGAAGGCATCGTGTGCAGCGCGGCACCGTAAAACTGGTTATCCAAATCCCATTCGAGCGATGCAAACGGCATCGCAAACCGGTGTTCTTCGCACAGCAGTTCCTCGCCGGGCTTTCCATTAAATCGTGCCACCCGCGGCGGCTTATCGGCGGGATTGCCGTAGTAGCAAATCCCCGGCATAAAGATCGCAGCGCCGGAATCCGGCGATTGGAAACGCACCGTTAGGGACACCTGCTTGGCTGGCTTCTTACCCATCCAGATCCATCGACGCACACCGCGAATCAGACGGCCTTCCGCAATGTAAGAATCACGGATTTCCCAGTTGCCTTCATCAGTTCGAACCGAACCGTTCATCACCAGCCATGGTCCCTGCCGCTCGACCATTTGCGGCGATCCGTGTGCCCAATCGGTCGGCCAGTCATCCTTCCAGTCGGTCGCAACCGACCAAAGGCCTTCTCGCGGCGAAGTCAGCAACACCTGTCCATTCGCTTCCAGTGATAACCCGGTTCGCTGGTTGATTCTTTGTGTTTTCAACTTACATGTTTGGGCTTTTAATGTTACCTTTGCAGGACTCGCCGCGACAAGACCGACATCAATGCCCTGACCACCGCTGGTCTGTCGGCAATGAACGGCAATGACATTATTGCCGGTTTTCAATGACATCCGCCCTTCAGAATCAACCGGTGTCAATACATAGCTGGTTGTATAGCCGCTGACTTTCAAAGCAGATGTACCATTAATATAAACCTCGGCATCTTCATCATGAAATATCTCCGCCAGCAGTAATTGAATCTTATCGGCATTGCCCGCAAACTCAAATTCCCGACGCAGCCAGATATCTGGCCCGTTCCATTCAGTCCCCGGCCTCAGACCCGGCGTACTGCTTGTGCCAAACGGCGCGTTGCCGCTTTTCCATGAAATGTCATTAAAACCCGGCTCAACCCAATCGGCCGCAGGCTGCTGGAATGTATAGCGCCAAACAGCCGGTGTTTTTTGAGACGTCGGCAGGATAACTTCGCGTGTGGAAGCTCCATTTTGACTACGTATCTCTCGCGTAATCTGACGAATAAAATCAATTTCTTTTTGACTGTACGGCGAACCGTCCACCCGAAATACATCATGGAACCAAACATCCGGCTCCGGCAGCTTACCCGGATTGTCATAGGTGGACCAAGGGTAGATCGTATTGGACTTTCCGGCCACCAGCCCCCAGTTCACCGCGGCAACTTGATTTGCAGCAAACACGGGCAGCGTCCCTTCAAAAGTGCTGTTGCTGGTTCGGGCCATGTACTCGGTGCAGATAATCGGTCGGCTCGCGGCAACCCTTTTCAGGGCCTCAATGTGATTTGTCAAATGACCGGCACCACTATAGTTGTGAAAGCTGATAATGTCGGACAATCCCAAAGCCAGTTTTGAATTTATATCACCAAAATTTGTGCCCCGCCATTGGCCAACCGTCAGCGGCTGAGACGGATTAATTTGCCGTGCCCATTGAAACGACAGCTTCACCAGTTCCGCAGACTCTTTAGCAGTGCTCGGACCTCGTTTGACAACTCCGTTTTTATCCGGATAAAAGCGGCACACGTTGCCTGGCTCGTTATACAAATCCCAACCATAAATGCGTTTGTCATCTTTGAATCGTTTCAAAACCGCCTGCATATATTGCTTAAGTCGTCTTTGAATGGTCGCATCATGCGAGGCTTTTTGTACGACGGCATAGCCGGGACTTTGTACCCAGCCGGAATTGTGCCGCCCTGGCAGCGGCTTTGGCTGAGTCCCTGTTTTCATTTGACCGATATGACAATCATCGAAGAATACAAATAAGGTCGTCATGCCGTGACGTTCGGCAATCTCCAGAAATGCCTCCATCCGATCCATAAAGCCTTCAGAATCTTGCTGATAAGCCAGATCGTGCAGATAGACTCGCAAAAAGTTAAATCCGATGGATTTGGCATATCCCAACTCCCGGTCAATCGTCACAGGATCAAAGGTTTCCGCCTGCCACATTTCGAGCTGATTGATAGCACTGGAAGGAATAAAATTGCACCCGACCAACCAGTCATATTTTTCATGCCAGTCCTTAGCCTTCTCCACAGACCATCGGTCCGAATGCCAATCATCCGCAGCCCAAAGGGAATTTGTATTCGCCAAAAGAGCGAAACCGATTACAGTTAATACAAACAATCTCATCGCATAAGTCCTATTTGACATTCTCATATACCCTTAAATTCTCAATCTCGTTTCCAGTTATTCCACCGATTTTTTATTTGATTTTCTCTCCGGAAGCATTCTTACTTTCGGTTTTTTTCTCAATCACTCCCAGCTTCCAAACCAGTTCGGGATAGGGGCCGTGATGATCGCGTTTTAAAATCCCCTGAATCAGATACTGAGGCTTATCGGCGTCATATTCCAGCCGTTGATCATAGCCGCTGCGAATTAGTTCACCATGCGACACTTCTTCGGTCCAAACTTCAGCATTTTCCGGATATTTCAACTGTGAACCTGTCGCATAGTAATCCGTCACCTTTTCCCACGGCCCGGCAAGATGATTGGCCTTCGCCAATCCAAAATTTCGCTCCTTATCAATATTCAATTCATAAAACATGTGGTACTCCGGCTTGTCCTTTACTTTGTACACATGAATCGCTTCATGAACACCGGAGAAAACTTTTTGTGGATTGCCAAAGCCATCGGGAAAATCTTTCAAGGCGGTCGTTTGCACATAGACATCCCAGTGGCTACGGGTATAAAACAAAAACGCTGTGGTATCATTACAAATCACCCAGAAGTCAATCCACTTGGCCTTTTCATTTTTTTGAACCACCGGCTTCGGAGCAGTCCAGGACTGGGGATTCTCAATCGTTTGCGTCGTGGAATAAACCGGCTGATAATTTGTGTCGGTTGTCTGGTAAATAAGATACCAGGTTTTCTGCGGCTGAAAATAAAACACCTGCGGCGCGGCGGCATACGAACTTTTTTCTCCACGAAGCTGCTTTAAAACCGTCCGTTTTGCCTTGTTCAATTCATTCAGCGAAGACGCAGCATATGCCATCTGGTACTCACCTAGTCCGCGGGAGGTATAAAACAAATGCCAGTTGCCATCAAAGAAAACGATGCTGGGGTCTTTGACTGCGGTTTCATCAAATGTCCCGGCTGGGCCGGGTGTAAAAATGCTGGGATTGACCATCCATTGAGTTTGTCCGACGCATGTACAGACGGAAAACAATTGAATCGCCCAAAGAGCCAATATCCTCATTTGCCTTATCCTTAAATCAAGACATTTTCTCATTTAACAGTATAAAACACCCCCTTATCCTTCAAGTCTTTTTTGGAAACAGAAAATAAGCTGCTGAAAAATCACAGCTTTCGTTCGGATGATAACTTCGACATGAGAAGCCGGCGCCTGACATCCGCACCTGTACCGCACCAAGTAGATATGGCCTTAAAAAGCGCGGATTGGACATCAAAATTTTGTTTTTCCACATAATCTTTCAAAAAAACTAACACTTAAGAAGCCGCCACAACAGAACGTCCTCAACAGCAACCATAACCCTTTTAATAAAAGAAAGTTACAGGCAAAACTTCAAACCTTAAAGAAAGCCGAAGTTTGCAAAAAAACAGTTTCATTATCCTGTAATTCCTTTATACTCTATGAATAAATTGGAATAATAACTGTCTTGGGTGGATATGATAAATCTGTCAATCATCATCCCTGTCTGGAACGAAGCGTCCAAGGTCCGACAGGACATCTTTGCGGCCGACGAATTTCTGACATCGACGTCAGTCGGCGGCGAAATCATCATTGCTGACGACGGTAGTACAGATCAAACCGTATCCATCGCGAGAGAAACCGCTGCAGAAGTTCAAACACCCTGCCTCGTTGAACAGCTTGAGAGAAATCAGGGAAAAGGGGCCGCGGTGCGAACGGGAATACTGAAAAGCCGGGGTGAATTTGTGCTGTTCGCCGACAGCGGCAACTGCATTCCCTATCAGGAGGTCAATATCGGATTAGATTTAATCCGCTCCGGACAATGTCATGTTGCACACGGCTCACGAAAGCTCTCAGAGTGCCATATTAATCGCGACCAATCCATTTATCGGAAAATCTGCTCCAAGCTGTTTCACTGGTTCCTGATTCATGACATTAAACGCATTGGCAACCTGACCGACACCCAATGCGGCTTCAAAGTCTATACCGGCGACATCGCGCGCAAGTTATATGCTCAAAGCAATGTTGACGGCTTTATGTTCGACGTGGAAATCACCCTGCTGGCGCTATCAAGCGGCTATCAAATTTGTGAGTTTGCCGTGGACTGGACGTGCGACCCGGACAGCCGCCTGAAACCGGCCCATGAACTCGTTCATGTCTTCCGGGATTTAGTTCACCTCAAAAAGCGTTTTCGGAAATTCCTGAAAAACGGCTCATCTGAATAACATCGCAATCAATCACCGCACTTGAGCCGCTTTATCATCATTGAGACAACAGTTTTGTCACTAACTGATGTCAATGCTTCGACAATCGCACGCTGCCGTGATGTAAATACAAACGGTTCACCAATCGGAAGCTCTTTAACCCGCAAGCCGGATAAAAGAGCTTCGATCAGAGCATCGATTCCAATATTGTCTTTGGCGCTGATATGCACAGACTTGAGGCCTGAGACTTTAGACTTGAGTTCTTGTGTTCCTGGGTTCTTGTGTTCCTGAACCAAATCACTCTTGTTGTACACGACAATCACCGGCTTGTCCATTTTTATCGTCAGCTCCGGTTCAACCGCTGTCACATCCTGCACATAGACAATCATGTCGCATGAATCGAGCAGGTTCTTTGTGATTTCTTGAGCAGTGTGCTCAACAAGATCTTTGCCTGCCAGCACCTCATCCAGTCCCGCCGTATCAACAAACTCGGCTTGTATCGGGCCGAGTTTGCACGTTACGCTGACCCAGTCGCGTGTAGTGCCGGCCTTATCGGAAACAATTACTTCCTGCCGGCCCGAGAAGGCGTTGAGCAATGTACTCTTGCCGGAATTGGGCGGCCCGGCAATGACAATCCGCACACCCCTGCAAATACGTTCGGCGATTTGACTGTTTTGAAGAATGGATTTCGCCTGCGCCTGAATATCCTGCATCTCAAGCGTTTCGATATTTTCTGACGATTCGTCAACCCATTTTGCCAAACCGCTGTCAATCTGTGAGTTCAGAAGTTTGACGCCAAGCAGTGTTGCTGACTGCTGAGCCGCCAGCTTCACTTCTGCTTCAAGGGTACACTGCGTTTGACGATTGAAACGCTGAAATGAAAATGTCTCGGAATCAACAAGTTCGGCGCCTTGTGCCTGGCAGAGTTTAACAACCTGCTCAATCAGCAGCGGATTGCCGTGACAGTGAATCACAAACAAATCTACCCCCTCGCAACCAACCAGTACTTCGTCGATTATCCGCTGCCCATCCATAATCGAACCATACAAGACGTCTCCGCTGCAGAAGCGTGGAGCGGCAGCGACACGATCAGTCGCATGGTTTCGCATCCCTTCGCTGTCGCTTCGGGCTTTTGTTTTGCTCGTTTGAAAAATACTGCCCAAAATCTCCCGCGCACCATCGCCGCACAGCGCCACCGACCCAATCGCCGACATCCCCCGCCCGGTCAACACACAAACTTGTGTAATTCCTTTAGTCATATTGATTACAATAAAAACACCACGAAGCACATGAAGATCACGGAATTTAAATCAATATTCTTCGTGTACTTCGTGAACTTCGTGGTTTAACACGGCTACAATAAACAGTGACTATTTTTTCTTTGGGCCTTCAGCGTCGCGCTGGGCGATGTCGGCCTTTTCGTACAGATATTTCTTATAGGCGATCATAATGCCTCGAACGACCAGATTTGATACGCAGGAATCGACAAATTCGCAATCCTCCAGCATGATCTTTGCCGCCCCGCCGGTCAGCACCACCTGCGGCCACTTTCCAAGCTGTTCGGCATACTTGCGGCACAGTGTTTCCAGCAGCCCCACCGCCGACCAATAGACACCCGCCCGCATCGCTTCTTCCGTATTGGCTCCGTACACCTGTTCGGGCTTTTGCATCTGAACAGTCGGCAGTTTTGCCGTTCCATTGTGCAGTGCATCCAGTGATAAATCAAATCCAGGCGCGATAATGCCGCCCATAAACACACCATTGTCATCGATCAGGTCAATGGTGACCGCCGTACCGAAATCGGCCACAACCACCGCGTCTTCAACCACCGCATACGCCGCCGCGGCCGCCACGAGTCGGTCGGTCCCGACCGCCAGCGCATCATCGACCGCCGTTTCAATCGGCAACGGCACATCCACGCCGATCACCAGCATCTTGACGCCCAATTCATCCTCGACACGCTCAGCCGCTATCTCGGTCCATTCCGGTTTGACCGAGCAGGCCACCACCGAACAGTTTTTGACGGGTTCTTTGGCAGTTTCCAGCAGCGGCACCTGATCCCAGCACTCAATCAGTGCATCAGACAGCTTCGGCCCCATTTTCGGATCGGCGCCGTCAATCGTCACCAGCGATTTTTTCTCGTCCTTCAGGAAAAACGCCACCTTAATATTTTTATTACCAATATCAATCGCGATCAGATTCATTTCCCTGCTTCCCCTATCTTGTTTGCGTATTTACCTTGCCCCGCGAAAATGGGCGATAATAAAGAAAACACTATTTATACCAATATTCTCACAAAAATCACTATATAATGGGATTCTCTTGAATTTCAAACTCTCCTGCGAAAATGGACGATAATACAAAAAACAAAATTTTAGCCTGATTGACTCCAGAATGGTAGATAGAAAGTATGTCGCCGGGATTCAGATGTATTCGGATTTACAATTAAACCGGCTTCCACAGTTTTGGCAATAATCCGACTGATCGCCGAGGATTTATCTGGAGAAAGTCCAAAACGCTCTCGAAGAGTACTATTATTCATATTATTGCGATTAACATACTGTAAGCAGCAATGTAAATAACATGCCCGAACACGATCAGCCATATCCATCACATCAAAGTCAAGATGGGCAAAAAGCGTCGCCTTTGTAAAACCATTGGGCGTTTCAAATAATGGAGCAGGTAGTTGATACAACTCTGTTTGAAAAATTACTTTCTCAATCCCGCTGCCGCGTTCTTCGCAGACACCAATACGTCTCATGAAAGAGGCTAACGTCTCATTACGAGATATAGATATAGGTGGGCTTCCTAAAAAGCGAATCGTGTCGACCAAAGAAACACCTGGATTTGTGATTTCTAAGCGGTCATCAAACAACTCTATCTTTGGTTCAGTACCGCTTACAAAAAAATCCTGATGAATCAATGCATTAGCAACCAATTCACGAATTGCCAATTCCGGGAACATTGGCACATCTTTGCGAAACGCCCTGCCAATAAGTTCATTGGATGGCAGCATCGTTGTAATATAATCAATAAGCCCTTCAAAGCCTGCCGCATAACCTTTGCTGCCGATCTGTTCTTTAATCGTTTCAATACGGCCGGTTCCTTTGTAACGAATCACACGGACCGCCTTACGTTTGAGTTTTGGAAAACTATCAAGTTTTTTTGCAAAGAGAATAGCACCAAGATTAGTAATATTAAAACCACCGGCCGAACAGGATTCTATCATTCTGTCTGCTTCTAACATCTGGAGAATAGCTTTATGCCCATCCGGCAATGGTTGCTGAAGCAATTCAAAATAGCTTTGATGGTCCAATAATTCCAAAACCTTCGGTCCATCCACCTTTTCCAGTGCAATCAGAGACTCAAAAGGTTTTTTGTCAAGTATCCGCCACAACTCCCCTTCTTTTTCAGGAAAATCTTTAAGCTTCTTCTTATACGTACCAACACGGACAAACTTATTATTATTAAAAGAAACTGGGTGTTGGCATGCGGCAGGCACTTCTAACAACACTATCGGCTTAGCATCTATTTCAACTGTATGAAACTGGAAATGAATTCTGGGACTAAGCCTTTGCAGTAACCAGTTCTCTAACTCCTCATTGCCCACTTTCTTCTCTTTAGGCTCAAAAGTGGTCCCGAGTATTTCATGAGTTTCATCTTCAATGCCCCAAATCAGATAACCGTTCACTTTACCATGTAAAGCTGCTGAATTCGCAAGTGCGGACAAATATCCACCAATATCATCCTTATCAGCGTTATTATGCTTGAACTCCACCCATTCACATTCTTTGGATGATTTAAGTATTTCAGCAACCAATCCAGCATAGTATTGATTATCACGATTCGTCATTATTAACTTCCAGCAATAAGCTCTTCTTCTCCCACAATTTAAAATTCTTCCTCTTCGTCTTTGCCTTTGACGATGGCCCAGAGCCGTTCGTTTAATTCATCCAAGCCCTGACCGGTGACCGCAGAGATCACGAACACGTCTTTAATTGTATCCGGCAGTCGTTGTTTGATGTCGTCGCAGAAAATCTGCTCCTGATCGAGATCGGCCTTGTTCAGCACAACCACTTCGGGCTTGTCGATCAAAACCTGGCTATGAGCAGCCAGTTCACCACGGATCTTTGTATAGTTATCCACAGGGTCCGAATCATCCGGCGGAAAAATATCCAGCACATGCAGCAATATCCGTGTTCGCTCAATATGCTTGAGAAAGTCGTGCCCTAAGCCCAGCCCTTCGTGGGCACCTTCGATCAGGCCGGGAATATCAGCCATCACAAACCGCCTGAAACCGGTCAGTTCCACAATTCCAAGCACCGGTGTTAATGTGGTAAACGGGTAATTGGCAATCTTGGGCCGCGCGGCCGAACAGCGGCTGACCAGTGTGCTCTTACCGGCATTGGGCATTCCCACCAGGCCGACATCAGCAATCAATTTCAGCTCCAGTCGCAGGTTCCGGCCTTGGCCGGGCTTGCCGTCGGTGGCAAACCGAGGCGTCTGGCGTGTAGAAGTCGCAAAGGCCTTATTGCCCTGACCACCCCGACCGCCCTTGCAGATGCAAATCTCAAGCCCCGGCTCGTTCATATCTTTCAGCAGCAGCCCATACTCAGTATCATAGATCAACGTCCCCGGCGGCACCTTAATGATCAAATCCTCGCCGTCACAACCGTGGCGGTTGCTGCCCTCACCACAATTGCCGTTGCGCGCGATCCACTCATGCCGACCGGAAAAGTCAATCAGCGTGTCAATCATCTCATCGACCACAAAGATAACGTCGCCGCCGCGGCCTCCGTCACCGCCGTCCGGACCACCCTTGGCAATATATTTTTCCCGCCGAAAGCTCACACAGCCGTGCCCACCATCACCGGCCTTAACCCGAATTTTTGCTTCATCAATAAACATAATCGTATCTTTACATAGAATACCCGTTTAAGGCACCAAAATCAAACCGAAGATTATACCGAAATCACCCCAAAAAAGCTACCGGTTTCCTAAATTCTCTCAAACCGAGATTCGGGACATATCTCAGCCAGATCAGGTTTAATCTTGAATTAAAGCCTTTATTCCATTATTATCAAGATATATTCAGGGAGTAGATCATGATGACTAAAAAAGTGTTGTTTTCGTTAATTATCGCTGTCTTCAGTCTGTGCATCATTGGACCCTTTGGATTCAAAGCACTTTCTGCATCAATGAAATATTGTCATGAAGGGAGTGCCTGGGGTGCGCTTAACCAATCCATTTATTTTGAGATGAATGATTATTATGATGCACATGGAAAGTACCCGAAATCATTGGATGAATTGAATCTTGTCTTTTCAGACGGCGCAACCCGAGAAATGTTAAACCAAATTCAATATCAAACCGATGGCACATCCTGTCAATACAGTTACTATCGGCAGGCAGACAAATGGAATAGAGATAAAAAGGCGCGTGTTGAAATTACCATTTCTGAAAGCGGAAAGCACACTTCTACAACTGCAACGCAATAGATTTATAATCACTCTCCGCGGATGATGTCGGTGATTTTCATGAGGCGGCTGATGTTATCGCGTTCGGCTTCGCCGAGTTTATCGTTGATGTACTTGATGGTTTCCTGCGTATCCGGAATCACCACATGTTCCAACACATTTACGCGGCGGCGGGTCGATTGCAGTTCGGTCGCCAGCAGTTGGCACTGCTTTTCCTTGCCGGCCAACTCGATCAGGCTGTCAAAGGCGCGTTCCAGCGCCCGCAGGGCAATATCCATCTCGCCGCTGGTGGTCGAAAATCCGTAGCACATAATATCGCCTTCGATTTCTTTGGCCAGTTCCGGCACCTGAACGCTCATGATGCTGGCAAAGCTGATCGCCAGCTTGAATTTCTTGGTCGGCACTTCCATTGCCGCGTTAATATGTTCCGGCTCCATTGTCGCACGGGCCATCATGAACCGGCGGGTCGTCTCCAGAAGCTCCCCCTCGACCTTGGTCCGCAAAGCCTTCAGGTCACGGGCAATCTGCACCAATTGGCGGCAGATTTCGTCACGTTTTTCGCTCAGCAGCCGGTGACCGCGCAAAGCCAGTCCAACCCGCTTTCTCAGCGATAACAGTTCCATGCGTGTCGCATTAACGTTCTGGAGCATCTCAATAATTTCCTATTTTAATTGAAACCACGGATTTCGCGGATTTTCACGGACCATATTTTAAAGAAAAAAATCCGTGTTAATCTGTGTAATCCGCGGTTCCTTTTATTACTTTCGGAACTTGGGCATGTACTTTTCGATCAGTTCTTTGTCGATACGCTTCAGTTCCACATCGTCAAACATGCTGAGCAGTTCCCAGCCCAAATCCAGCGTTTCCATGACATCGCGGTTTTCATAGTACCCCTGCGAGATATAACGGTCTTCAAACGCGTTAGCAAACCGCATGTACCTCTGGTCCTCGGGCGACAGGGCCGCTTCACCGAGAATGGTCGCCAATTCCTGGGCTTCTTTACCGCGGGCATACCCGGCATACAACTGGTTGTACAGCGACGCGTGATCTTCGCGGGTCTTATCCGGGCCGATCCCCTTGTCTTTCAGACGCGACAGCGACGGCATCACATCCACCGGCGGCGAAATCCCCTTACGGTTCAGCGAACGGCTCATGATGATCTGGCCTTCGGTGATATAACCGGTCAAGTCCGGTACCGGGTGAGTCTTATCATCTTCCGGCATCGTCAATACCGGCACCATCGTGATCGAACCCTTCTTGCCTTTGATCCGGCCGGCTCGTTCATACAGAGTCGCCAGGTCGGTATACAGGTAACCCGGGAAACCACGACGACCGGGCACTTCCTTACGAGCCGCGGAAATTTCACGCAACGCCTGGCAGTAGTTGGTCATGTCATTCATGATAACCAAAACGTGCATGTCTTCTTCAAACGCCAGATACTCGGCAGCGGTCAGTGCCACACGCGGCGTCGAAATACGCTCGATCGCCGGGTCGTTGGCCAGGTTGATAAACATCACCGCACGTTCGATTGCGCCGGTATTGGTCAGATCATTGATGAAAAACTGAGCCGCGTCAAAGGT
>JANQGW010000041.1 GCA_028282905.1 Sedimentisphaerales bacterium
AATGCGCTGTCGCTGAATGTGCTTAACCCAGGCGAAATCGCCGCCACCGCCGGCACTTCCGGCGTTGTTTACGGTATTGGCGATAAGCCGAACTTTGACAGTCAATCCCGCGTCAACACCTTCGCCCATGTCAACTACACCAAAGACAATCCCCGCCTGGGTGTCCTGCTTTGTGTCAACGGCACCGGCATCCTCAATAGCTGGCTCAAACATACGGTTACCGCTGGCTTGGATTATCCGCAGATGAACGAACTGGCCGCCCAAGCCCCCATCGGTGCCGATGGCTTGTCCATCCTGCCGTTTGGCAACGGTGCCGAACGTACGCTTGCCAATAAAAACATCGGTGCTTCCATCCACGGACTTGATTTCAACACTCACGGTCAATCCCATTTGTTGCGGGCTGCTCAGGAGGGCATTGCCTTTGCCCTGAACTACGGCCTTCAGGTTATGCGGGATATGGGCGTGGAAGTGAAAACAGTTCGTACCGGCGATGCGAATATGTTCCTGAGCCCGCTGTTTCGACAGGCCTTTGCCACCGTGACCGATGCGGTTGTCGAACTGTACAACACCGACGGTTCCGCGGGAGCTGCCCGAGGGGCCGGAATAGGCGTGGGCATCTACAAAGACTCGCAGGAGGCATTTATCGGCTTAACATGTATCCGTACCATTGAGCCTTCAAATGCTGAAAAAGAAAATTATCAGCAAGCTTACCAAAAGTGGCTTGAAAGACTTAAGCAATACCTATAAACCTGGATCCAAGAGATATAATCCTGAAAGGGAAAAAATGAAATCAACTCGAAGAGCATTCCTCAAAGCAAGTGTCGCGGTCCCGTTGATTCTTCCTTCAACGTTATCGATTGCCGAAACTGCTGCAAATGAAAAAATCAGAATAGCGATGATCGGCACCGGCAAGCAGGCCCACGGACTGACAAACGGCTTCATGTCCCGTGCGCATGTGGTAGCTGTCTGCGATGTGGACACAAAACGCCGCGAGCATTTCCTGAAAAAAGTCAATGAATTTTACACACGCTATCCTGACAGCGGCAAAGCCGAGTGTAAAGCGTATGTCAATTACGAAGATATTATTGCTCGCGACGATATTGATGCGGTTTGTGTTGCCACGCCGGATCATTGGCACGCCCAAATTGTTCTGGATGCGCTTCGCAGCGGCAAGGATGTGTACTGTGAAAAGCCGCTGACGCATGATATTACCGAGGCACTTGACATTATGGCAGCCGTAGGACAAAATGGGAGAGTTCTCCAGACCGGTTCCCAGCAGCGGTCCATGCGTGAGTTCCGGGTAGCTGCCGAATTAGTCAGAAATGGTGTCATCGGTAAGGTCAAGAAGGTTGATGTCAGCTTCTGGGGCCCCGGGATCCCCTGTGATTTACAGGAAGAACCGATGGAACCGGGTCTGGATTGGAACCGATGGGTGGGGCCGGCCCCGATGCGGCCTTACAATTCGATTCTAAGCCCGCGCGGAGTGCATAATCATTATCCCGACTGGCGAAAATATCGTGAATTCGGTGGAGGCGGAGTGGCCGACTGGGCACCGCACCATCTCGATATTGCACACTGGGCAATGGGAATGGATAATAGTGGTCCATCGGAAATCCTGCCGCCGGAAGACCAGAATGCTTCATTCGGTACCCGATTGGTCTACCCCAACGGCGTCGAAGTTAAACACAAAAATGGCAATGGACTGGAATTTTACGGTACCGATGGATACCTCCATGTCAACCGCGGGAAAATCAATTTGGAATTAGGCGGAAAAACAATTGCTAAATTTTTCAGCCGCGAAGACGGCGGCACGTTGGGCCAGAAGCTGCGTTTACTCGAAAAAGAATACCTTAAAGACGCCAAGGTTCGTTTATACAAAGTTAATGACAGCCATATTGACGATTTCCTGCGCAGCATGAAAACTCGCACCAAGCCGGTTGCTAATGAAATCATCGGTTCACGCACCGTCATTGCGGCCCACCTGATGAATCTGGCCTATTACCATCGCCAGGCCATGAAATGGGATCCAAAGAAATGCGAATTTACTGCCGGCACAGGGAATGTCAAATGGCTGACCGGTTCACGGCGTGATTACAAGAAAGCAAATGCTTAGAATGTGACTGTTACCCAGAGAGTATAAGGTTAAAATCAGATAAGCGGAGACGAATACAATGAACACCTTTTTTCCGAAAATAAAGAAGATCAAATACGAAGGCCCCGATTCAAAAAATCCGCTGGCCTTTAAGCACTACAATCCCAAAAAGAAAATCCTCGGTAAATCCATGGCCGACCACCTGCGGTTTGCCGTTTGTTACTGGCACACCTTCAAAGGCCTTGGCGCCGATCCCTTCGGTGGCGGTACGATGATTCGTGACTATAATACCTCCTCTGCCCCGATGCAGGTTGCCGAAGACACCCTGCACGCGGCATTTGAGTTTTTCACCAAACTGGGTGTCAACTTCTGGTGTTTCCACGACCGTGATATTGCTCCGGAAGCCGACACACTGGCCGAAACCAACAAACGCCTCGACAAGATTGTCAAAATCGCCAAAAAGCTCCAGAAAGATACCGGTATTGGTCTGCTTTGGGGCACCACCAACGCCTTCAGCCATCGCCGCTTCCTCGCCGGCGCCGGCACCAACCCCTCGCCGCAGGTATTCGCCTATGCTGCCAGCCAGATCAAAAAGGCCATGGAAATCACCAAACAGCTCGGCGGTCAGGGATATGTCTTCTGGGGTGGTCGCGAAGGCTATGAAACCTTGCTCAATACTGACATGAAAAAGGAATTCGACCACCTTGCAACCCTGCTGCACATGGCGGTCGATTATAAAAAGCAGATTCGCTTCAAAGGCCAGTTCTACATCGAACCCAAGCCCAAGGAACCAACCAAGCATCAGTACGACTCCGATGCGGGTAACTGTTTTGCGTTCCTGCAGAAGTACGATCTGCTGAAGGATTTCAAACTGAATATTGAAGCTAACCACGCCACGCTGGCCGGCCACACTTTCCAGCACGAGCTTCAGTTCTGTGTCGATAACGGTATTCTCGGCTCCGTCGATGCCAACCGCGGCGATCTGTTCCTCGGCTGGGACACCGATCAGTTCCCCACCGATATCTACGAAACCACACTTGCCATGTACACCATCTTGAAGGGCGGCGGCTTCACCACCGGCGGCCTGAACTTCGATGCCAAACTCCGTCGTCAGTCCATCGATCCGGAAGACTTGTTCCACGCCCATATCGGCGCCATGGACGCCTTTGCCCGTGGTCTGAAAAATGCCGCGAAGATGATTAAAGACAAAAAGTTTGACAAAGCCCTCCGCCAGCGCTACGCCGGATGGAATACCGCATTCGGCCGAAAGATTGAAAAACGTCAGGTCGGTTTTGGTGAGCTGGAACAGTACACCCTCAAAAATGGCGAACCCAAAGTACAAAGCGGTCGCCAGGAAATGCTCGAAAACATGCTCAATGAGTATCTTTAACTCTGAAGAGACAGAATGATGAAACTATATTATTTGTAAAGAATTTGGAGATGTGGCTGAATTAGGGTATAATGATCTATACGGGAAAGGTCAGATTATGTTGAAATATTCTTGTAAAGCACGAAATCGAGGGTTTACGCTGATCGAACTGCTGGTCGTGATTGCCATTATTGCGTTACTGATGGCGATTATCGTTCCGACACTCAAAAACGCCAAAGCACTGGCCTCATCAGCCGTATGCCTGTCAAATCAGAAAAACCTCTGTTTAGCCTGGGTCGCCTATGCCGATGACCATGACTCTCTTATCGTTGGCGGCTCAAATTATTATAGCGGCACACGCTCAACCCCGTATCGCTGGGTTGAACCGCCGCTGCTGGAAGATACTGATAATCCCGAAACAACGTCGCCCGCCTCCACATCCCAGTATTCACTGGATACCCGCAAGAACGGCATCCGTGCCGGAAGACTCTTCCCCTATACCGGCGACGTGGAGCTTTACCACTGTCCTGGTGACCGAAACAACCTGAATCCCGAACCCAAAGCGGTTTATCGCAGCTATGCCATCACGGGCTTGATGAACGGTGAAGATTTCATCCAGCGAAAATCCGGCCGGTACTCCCCAATTTCACAATATCGAACCGCCAATGTCTTTGGAACGGCAAAGTTGCTCAAAGTCGCCGTCAAGACCACCGAAATCGCCTCCCCCGGCAATAAATACGTCTTCGTGGAAGAAGACGTCGCCACCAAGAACCAGAACGTCAACGCCGGCGGATTCGTCCTCTTCGGCAACGGTCAGCACAACTGGTGGGACTGGCCCGCCTACTATCACAATGACAGCAGCACCCTCGGTTTTGCCGACGGCCACGCCGAACGCAAACGATGGCAAGATTCGGACACCGTCAAGCTAATGAGAGGCGATATCGGTTCCGATCCCGACCCGCTCAACAACGAAGACCTCGCCTGGATGGCAAAAGGCTACCTCCCAATGCGCTGACCGCCAACATCATATAGCGGTGTCTGATTAGCAAAGCGACCTGTTGTTTTGGTTCATTTGGTCCCAGGCGCTTCAGGCTGTCATTCCGAGCGAAGTCGAGGAATCTATTTAAACAGCTATCCCGGCATAGCCGGGATGACTTTACTTAATTGAAAATTCAGGGCGAAGGGCTTTATCTGTCGATAAGGGCAATCTTTCCAAGGTAATATCGTTTAAAACCATCCTGTCTGTCATAGGGGAGTTCAAAAGCTGGCGTTCCATCTCGTTTGCCGATTGAAATATAAAGATCATACATACCCGGATGAATATTCCGGGAAAAACTCCTGCCCTCATCCTTGAATAAAGGAGCAATAACAAAATGACTGTTGCAGACTTTCGTTTTCTCCTGACCCGCTTTTGCGATATCGAGTTCCCTTACGTTAAAAGCCTCATCGATAAGTGTGGCAACAATGCCTCCCGCTTCATCTTTGATGGTAAATGCCAAATAACCTCCGGGGTAGCACGGAGCAACCCCCGCGTTAGCCAGTAAAGTCTTAATGCTGAATGGCTCTCCAATCCTGACTGATTGAGGCCATATGACTTTTTTAGCTTGCAGTCTGTATCCCAGACGCAGATTAATGGCGTCAATCGTTGCCCGGTTTTCATTCAGTAAAACTCGCGGCCACCAGTGAATTGACATATAACTTGCGTGATAGTCCTCGACCGACTGTTTCCATAATTGCTTGTCCCATGACTTCCGCTTGATGGCATTGCCGTAATGCTCATGCTCTAAAATCACCGGCAGTGTCGGCCAAAACTGACCGGCCAGTTCCGAATGATACCAGTGTCTCGGGGCAGGCTGAACCATAATACTGTCATCTCGCAGGGTCACGTTCTTCGAAAAGGCGTAATCTGTGATGGGCAGTCGACTTGCCCGATTGTCGTGCCCGGCGAAATCATCGCTGATGCACAAAAGCGTCTTTTTAAAATACTTGCAGTAAAGATCGATATGCTTTTGAATCGTCTCAATGCCATACGTCTGCCGGCTGCTTGCCAAAGTATGTCCCTCTCCCCACACGCCGTAAGACCCGATATCAATAAAATCGACGTTCGGATTCCCATCATAACGCTTAGCCAGCACTTTGACAAAGTTTTCCAGCTTTGCCAGAAAAACCGGGTCGTCATATTGTGGTTCCCAGAACACTCCGCCTTCGACCGTTCCGCGTCCGGGCGTGAAATCATAGCCTTTTGCTCCGGCCTTCTTGACCCACTCAGGCGTGGCGTACCGCATCCATGACTCACAACATGTGATCCGCAGTGCGACTCTCTTTCCCTTTTCGATCCATCGCTGCGACGGCGTATCCAAAAGCTCCCAGTTATATTTTCCCTCTTCGATTTCAATAAATGACCACGGCACACGCAGATAAACCACGCTTAAACCGGGAAAATCGTCCAGAGTGTCAGAAGGCTCCAGTTTCGATCCATAATTCGTAAGAATGTTTGAGTAGTAGTGCATCGTCCAACCCATGGACGGATTAATCAATGCCTTGCCGTTGTCCTTCAGCAGGACGGTTGTTGTGTCAGCTGCATACACTGTAGGAACAAGGCACTGTATTAATACAATCAAGCAGACAGCAAGATATTTCCTATTGAGTTGTTTAAAAGACATAATCTGGCCTTTCGGTATCACTTATTTTGCTGAAATCTGCTGGACTGTCAAGCATTCTCTTTGTCCCAATGATTTCCTGTCGTTACGATAACTCGGAAAAGGACATAAAAAATGGTTTTCCCCGGGTTGCGAGGAAAACCATTTCGATAAGAGATTTACAAAGCCGTAGTTGCTTTAGATGCCGTTCTTGTGATTGTCGATGATCTGAGTTCCCGAACAATCGCGAACCGTTGTATAGCCTTTCAGCGGCAGGATATGCTCATGGATCGTATCGAGGAAATCGGCCGGATACGGGAAGAACGCCTCTTCCACTTCATCCGGCGGGGTGATCCAGTTCTTTGCACCCAGTACTACCGGCGGGGCGTCCAGTTCGTCAAATGCAAGCGTGTTAATTGTCGAAGCCATCGTGTGCAGGAAGCTGCCGCGTTCACAAGCGTCCGATGCCAACAGAATCTTGCGGGTCTTTTTCACTGACTCAATAACTTTTTCATAGTTAAACGGCACCAGCGACCGGGCGTCAATCACTTCACAGCTCAGGCCGTATTTGTCTTCCAGTTCTTTGGCTGCGTCCAGTGCACGGTAAAGCGTTGCACCAATCGTCAAAATTGTCAGGTCCGAGCCTTCCTTACGAATGGCCGGTTCACCGAAGGGTACCGAGTAGCATTCTTTCGGCACGCCGCCTTCGACAAACTCTTCGGGATAACCGTACAGCCGCTGGCTTTCAAAGAAGATCACCGGGTCAGTGCCGCTAAGAGCATTGCACATCAGGCCCTTGGCGTCGTAAGGTGTCGCCGGGAAGGCTACCTTCAGACCCGGAATATGAGCACACAGGGCTGTCCAGTCCTGGCTGTGCTGGGCGCCGTACTTACTGCCGACCGACACTCGCATCACCAGCGGCATCTTCAGCAGGCCGCCGCTCATCGACTGCCATTTACACATCTGGTTAAAGACCTCATCGCCGGCCCGGCCGAGGAAGTCGCAGTACATCAGTTCGATCAAAGCCCGTCCGCCTTCGAGAGCATAGCCGACTGCGGTGCCTGCAATTGCCGCTTCGGCAATTGGCGAGTTAAACAGCCGGTGATACGGCAGGGCCTCGGTCAGACCGCGATAGACTGCAAACGCGCCGCCCCAGTCACGGTTTTCTTCGCCATAGGCCACCAGCGTCGGATCAGTGTAGAATCGGTCAATGATCGCTTCAAACAGGGCGTCACGGACACCGATACAGCGGGTGTCTTTCAGCCGCTGACCATTTTCGTCGAACGCTGAACGACTGCGTGAAGCCAGGCTCTTGGTCCGCGGGTTTTCTTCAATCGTCGGAATCAAGACATCCGGCTCACGTCCCGGGTCCAGCGAATCAACACATTCATTCGAGAACATCGTCTGCTGCAGCAGGTTGTTTTGCTTCATCAAATCCGCACGCGGCGAAATCGTCATATCAACTGCCTTTTTGCAGGCCTTGGCCATCATCTGCTCAGCCTTTTCGAGGATTTCATCAAGTTTCGCTTGGTCACAAACCTTAGCCTTCACCAGTTCTTTACCAAAATGAACCGTCGGATCATGTTCCTGCCAGGACTCGATTTCGGTTTTTTCACGATAGCTGCTCTGGTCCGATGGCGAGTGGCCGCTGTAGCGATAGGTGATCGTGTCCAGCAGGACCGGGCCTTCGCCTTTTTCGATAATCTCACGTTTGCGGGCGATGGCATCGGCTACCGCCAGCGGGTTGTAGCCGTCTACGCGTTCGGCGTGCATCTGTTCCGGGTTAATCCCCGCGCCGAGTCGTGCCAGCATGCCGAAGCCCATCGTTTCGCCCTCAGGCTGGCCGCCCATGCCGTAGAAGTTGTTATAGAAATTCAAAATCAAAGGCAGGCCGCCGCGATGCGACTCATCCCACAGCTTCTTAAACTGATCCATCGTCGCAAAGCACAGGCCTTCCCAGACCGGCCCGCAAGACGACGAGGCGTCACCGATGTTACCGATGACGATACCCGGTTTCTGGTTGACTTTTTTATACAATGCCGCGCCGACGGATATATCGCCGGAACCGCCGACGATGGCATTGTTGGGGTACACTCCAAAAGGCGGGAAAAAGGCGTGCATCGAGCCGCCCATCCCTTTATTCAGGCCTGCTTCCCGGCCGAAAATCTCAGCCAGTGTGCCGTAAATAAGAAAATCGACCGCCAGGTCTTTCACGTCGCCGGTGGCGTCCTTTTCGACGATTTTCAGGCATTGGCCGTCAAAATAGTTTTCCATGATATCCATGAGCGTCTTGTCGTCGAGTTTTTCAATCGCCGAGAGGCTCTTGGCTAAAATCTCCCCATGACTGCGGTGGCTGCCGTAAATGTGGTCGTCAATGCCAAGGTGATAGGCTTGACCAACCGCCGCCGCTTCCTGACCGATAGAGAGGTGGGCGGGGCCTTTGTGCATGTATTCGATGCCCATGAACGAACCACGCAGCTTAATCTCGTTCAGCATGTTCTCAAAGGTTCGGATAATCATCATGTCCCGCTGCATCCGGACCATGTCTTCTTTACTGTAGCGTTTGAGTTCATCCTTGATCGATTTATCGTACTGGTTCACCGGGATCGGTTTAAATTCGATCTGTCCGCTTTTACGTGCGTCTTTCGGATTGACCACTTGACTCTTAGGCATCACTGGACTCCTGTTTTATTGAAGGCTTTGAATGTTTGTTTTCTTCGTTTGGGTAAATTACTTGAATATCTTGACTGGCGAAAAACTCTTCCCATTCGCCGGCAGGTTTTACTTCGGTAATAACGGTTGAGATACAGCCGAAGTCGGTAATCTTGTAAAGAGACGGCTGGTCAAACTTACTGCTGTCAGCCAGCAGGATACACTCGCGGGCGTTCCGCGAAGCCAGCTTGAAAATATGAGCACTGTCGATATCGACCGATGTCAGTCCAAAATCCAAACTGATGCCATCTGTACCGAGAAAGGCCCGGTATCCGCGAAGCCGTTCCAATACTTCTGAGGCAATCGGTCCAACTGCATCCATCCGGTCAGGTCGATATTGGCCACCCAGCAGCAGTACGTTGACACCCGGAGCGTCCAGTTCCTGTGCGGTACGCACTGAGTTGACAATGGCTGATAAGCTTCGTTTGCTGCGAAGGAACTGGGCCATTTCAAAACAGGTGGTTCCCGAATCCAGGAAAATCTGCTCGCCGTCAGAGATTAGCTCACAGGCCAGCTTGGCAATCGTCCGTTTGGCGTCAATGTTCCGCCGGGATTTGGATAAAAAGGAGTAGTTCGAGGTTCGAACGACTTTTGCACCGCCGTGAGTCAGTTCCAGCAGGCCTTCAGCAGCCAATCCATGGAGGTCCCGCCGGATCGTTGCCTCGGAAACGCCGATTTCAGCGGCAATCTGCCGGACGGACACATGACCGGACTGGTAGGCCTGTGTGAGAATGGCTTCACGTCTTTGCTGAATAGTTGGACTCATTTTCAAACAAAATTCCTTGTTGTTACGTATTTAACAGGATTAAAGGTGATTGTATTTAATCATGAAAAATCAAAAATGCAACAAAAAATTGCAAGATTTTGATTGATTTATGAAAGATTCTTGATAGCATAATGCATTATTGACCTATATTTTGTACTGGAGAAGCGGTATGCACATAATGAAATATCCTGAAAAAGGGCGTTTTTCGCGTAAGGGAATCGTCATTGCATGGGCCTGTAATGAGGGTGATTCTGTCAAAAAAGGGGATTCTTTGCTCAAAATTGAATCTTCCGGCGAAATTCTGGAAATTGAATCTGCAGCCGATGGGGCATTGTTGAAGACATTGGCCTCTCCCGGCCAGCCTGCAAAAGCAGCCCAGCCGCTGGCAATCATCGGCCCCGCGGGTACTGATGTCTCGGGAATTGTGGCAAAATTTGTAAATGCTGATGCCCCGGCCCCGCAGGCTGCCGGCGTTCAGGCCAAAGCCAAAGCGAAGCCCGCTGTTGAAGCAAAAACCGCACAACCTTCAGAATCAAAGAAAGAGAAAGTTATGGCAGCCCCTCAAACCACAGGAAATCCTGATAATGTAACCCCGATTCTAATGCCCCAGGCCGGCCAAAGCATGGAAGAAGGCACGATTCTGGCATGGAAAGTCAAGGAGGGCGATACGATTGCTGTCGGTCAGGTCATTATGGAAATCGAAACCGATAAAGCGACGATGGAAGTCGAAGCAACCGACGCGGGCCGCATCGGACGCATCATTCACAGCGAAGGCGCGATTGTCGAAGTCAAAAAGCCGGTTGCCCTGATCGCCGACAATGACGTGGATATTGAGGCATGGCTTGCAGGCGAAGGCGTAACACCGGCCGCAGCACCTGCGCCTGTACCGACACCAGCAGTTGCTCCTGCTCCAGTCGAAGAAACGCCTGCTCCCGCACCTGCTCAACCTGCCGCGGCAGTTCCCGAAGGGGCAGTCGTTCCAATTCTGATGCCGCAGGCGGGCCAAAGCATGGAAGAAGGCACAATCCTGGCATGGAAAGTCAAAGAGGGCGATACGATTGAAGTCGGTCAGATTATTATGGAGATCGAAACCGACAAAGCGACCATGGAAGTCGAAGCCGTCGATGCCGGCCGCATTGCAAAAATTGTCGCCGCCGAAGGTGCGATTGTTGAAGTGAAGGTTCCGGTGGCCTATATTGCTGAAGAGAGTGTTGATATTGACGCGTATATCGCTTTTGCCGGCGGCACCGCTGCTGCCGCACCGACACCTACCGCTCCTGCCGCATCGCCGAAGACAACGGCTCCAGCAACGCAGAAAACCGCTGCTTCGGTCAGTCAGACCGGGCGTGTCAAAGCCTCTCCTGCTGCCCGCAAAGCCGCACAGGAAAAAGGCATCGACCTGGCCTCAGTCAGTGCCGGTTCCGGTCCCGGCGGTCGTATTCTTTCAACCGATGTTGAAGAGTCCGACATCATCCCGACCGAAACCCAGGTCCATCCGCTGACCAAGATGCGAAAGGCTATCGCCAATAACCTGCTCTATTCCAAGCAGAATGTTCCGCATTTCTATGCTAAAACAACCATCGACGCAGGCTTGCTCTTTACGACCTATCGCAAAACCAAAGAACAGTTCAAATGCAGTGTCAATGATTTCGTGACGCGGGCCTGTGCCAAGGCCGTTCGCCAGTTCCCGGCGTTCCGCAGTCAGTATAATAATACTGAAATCATCGAAAAGCCGTCTGTTAACATCGGCATCGCTGTCGGCACCGATGAAGGTCTGACCGTTCCAGTCGTCCTGGATGCTGACCGCATGAATCTTGAAAAACTGGCCGCCCGCACACGCGAAGTAGTTGAATCGGCCCGCAACGGCAAACTCGAAGGCATGGGACACGGCATCTTTACCATTACCAATCTTGGTATGTTTGGCGTTGAGGAATTCCAAGCGATCATCAACCCGCCGGAGTCGGCGATTCTGGCCGTTGGTACGATTCGTGAAGCCGTTGTTGTCGAAAATGGCGCGATGCGTCCGAGCCGCTTAATGACGGTGACACTCAGCGTGGACCACCGTGTCATCGACGGCGTTGTTGCGGCCCAGTTCCTCCAAACGCTCAAAGAGCTTCTCGAAAACCCCGAACAGTTGGTTTCTTAAAAGGATAAGGTTACGATCATGGCAGAACATTACCAGGTAGCGGTTCTCGGCGCAGGTCCGGGCGGATATATCGCGGCTCTCAAGGCCGCACAAATGGGTGCAAAAACAGCCATCGTCGAAAAGCACCATCTCGGCGGTACCTGTCTCAATTACGGGTGTATCCCTTCCAAGGCATTGCTCGCCTCGGCGGAACTGATGCACCGTATTCAGGGCTCAAAGTCGTTGGGTGTCAGCGTCGATGGCAACGTCAGTTTTGACTGGCCCGCCATTCAGAAACGCAAAGATAAAGTACTCATGAAACTCCGCGGCGGCATCAAGGGCCTGTTCGGTGCCCGCAATGTCACACTCTACAGTGGCAGCGCCGCCCTTGACGGCCCCGGCAAAGTGAACGT
>JANQGW010000071.1 GCA_028282905.1 Sedimentisphaerales bacterium
CAAGCTGGTCGGTCGCGGCCGTCACAGCCTTCTGCATCCCGCGGTTCAGGCTCATCGCGTCAGCACCCGCCGCCAGGTTCTTGAACGCTTCGCGGAACAGTGCTTCGGTCAGAACCGTCGCGGTCGTGGTGCCGTCGCCGGCGATCTTGGAGGTCTTGCTGGCCGCTTCCTTGACCAGTTTGGCTCCCATATTTTCAGCCTTATCGACCAGATCGATCTCTTCGGCTACGGTCACGCCGTCCTTGGTGACGGTCGGACCACCCCAGCCCTTATCGATGATCGCACAGCGACCACGAGGACCGAGCGTCGATTTGACCGCCGAGGCCAGCTTTTCTACGCCGGAAAGCAGGGCGTTCCGCGCGTCGCTTTCGAAAGCTAAGTCTTTTCCTGCCATAGTGTTGCCTCTCCTATGTATTTAAGATTAGTAATTACTATATTTGTCATTCCCGCAAACGCGGCAATCCATAAACTCAAGCCTCAAGTCTCAGGACTCAAGCCTTGAAGGTGTCAATGTGCAAATCAAATACCAAAAACAAACAAAAGCCCGGCCGGTTTCGGCTTATAATCTCGTAAGTCTATAATATAAAACAAGATAAAGGGTGTTCGCCGCATCGCCAAAATCCCCAAAAAATCAAAAAAACACCAACCACTGCCATATAAACACCCCCCAACCACCCCCAAACCGCCATTGTGGCAGAGTAGTATACAGGTTTATGAAAGTATCCTAATTAAATAAATTATATCCATTTTGAAATTTATCTGATGGATGCTATAATCCAGATATTGCTATGGGCATAATCAAAGGCTGTAAAAAGATTTACTTGGAGGTAGTAAATGAATCGAGACATTCACATTGTTTTACGAATTTTGCAATCCGTAGTTATTCTGGCTCTGTGCGCTGCCTTGTTCTCAAAAGAATATAGCATTATCTTCTTTAACCATATTGAAGAGAGTCCGTTATTTATCCTGCAAGTTATGGGCGTTATTTTACTAAGTCTTCTCCATGGGATTTTCATGCTTGTATTCAAACTTGAAATACTGCGGAAAGCCCCGATGAAATGTTCCTGGTGGGGTATATTTATATTGTTTCTTGGGATGGCGGGATACTTTTGGGCCAATTATATGATTGCTTCCCGTTTCTTAGCCGTAGTAATGACCGTGCTTGTGCTGTTTGGATATTGTATAGCCGGTTGGGGTTGGCTCGTTGTTCGCTATTTGTGGTTTTCGATTTTTATTTTGCTTTTTGCGATTCCACTGCCGCGGCAATGGACTATTAATACGGAGATGAATTTTTACTGGATTATTCTGCCATATTTTGCTGCTGTTACATATGCTATCTGTGCATTTATCCTGCCGAATTTGTTTGTTACTGAAAGTTTTGACCAATCTAAAACAAGAAATCTATTATTGCAAGATACAGAGCCTGTAAAGCCTGAAAAAGGCCTTATTCGATTATTGCTGAATCCATCCTTTGCTATTGCAGTAGCTGTAGTTGTTTTCTCTTTTGGCTTAAGATGGTCTGTTAATCGCTCAATAAACTCAATGAAGGCCCAGCCAACATTTCTTGGAAAGCCGTTAGCTGAGTTTAATGAGGAAAAATTACTGCCCTATACAGTACACCGGAAACAAATAATTGAAAATGAATTAATTTTAGAATCATTAGGAACTCGCGAATATCTCCAGTGGATATTGGAAAACAAGGATGTTCCCAGTGACAGCCCGGTGCGTTACTGTTCACTCTTTATCACATTCTATCCACAGTCGAACGATGCACATCACTACACTCCGGACATGACATATGTTGGTGGTGGAAATAAACTTTTTCGAACTGAAGAGATAAAGATTGATTTATCAGCCATGGGAAACCAGAGGCTGCTTGATGTTTCTTGTGTTATCTTTGAAGATGGCAATTCACAATTTTCTGTTATGTATTTTTTTATGGCCAGTGGCGATTATGCATCGACTCGCTCCGGACTCCGAGATTTAATAGCCAAAGGGTATTTTGATCGCCAATCTTACTTTTCAAAAATCGAATGGAAATATTTCGGTCAAACAAATGGGAAAGTAATCCACCCGGAAAAGCAGCAAGTGATTGATGCTTCTGAGATATTGATCAATGCACTATTGCCGGTTTTGGAAAATGAGCACTGGCCAAAACAGATTGATGGTTAATCTGTGCTTTGCACAAAACACCCATTGTTATTTTTGTCCGCGAGTTTTCACTTTTCAAACTCTCCGTATTTTGTATGATAGAGAGCAAGGGCCGATAATTCATTGCTTAGCTGGCGTTACGCGTATTTATGAGTCTGGGATGGATGAAAAGTTGAGATTATGGGTGTTTATTTTTGTTTTTTTGGTTTTCTTTGTTGGATTTTTGCCGGCGGGGGCGGTTGATCCGGCTTTGGCGGATTTGGACGGCAGTCTGGAGATTGATTTTGCCGATGTGCTGCTGTTTACCGACGGGTGGCTGGCCCATGACGGCCCATCCGATGACTGGAACGGTTCTTGTGATATATCCATTCCGCCGGACGGCGTGATTGATGCGGCCGATGTGGCCGTTTTAGCCGACGGCTGGCTGTCGTCGTTTCCCAACCCGGCTGATTTTTCTAATCCAGCCGATATTAATACCGACCTCAAGATTGATTTCCACGACATTTCAATATTCGCCGCCGCCTGGGGCAGCAACAACACTTCGGAAAACTGGAACCCGTCATGTGACATTGCCGAACCCGTTGACGGTGTGATTGACACCAACGACCTGCTGGTACTGACCGATTACTGGCTATACCGTATCCCGACATTAGACCACTGGCACTACGGCAGCGATATCAACCGTGACTTGCGAATCGATCTGGCCGACTATTCCGCCTTTTCAGCGGCCTGGCTGAGTAATGACAGTCCCACCCCCAACTGGAACATCGCCTGCGACATTGCAATGCCTCGGGACGGTCGGGTTGACGTAAATGATCTGGCGGCGTTGAGTGAAGAATGGCTGGCAGCAGTTCCCGATCCCAACGATATTTCCGACTTCGCCGATATTAACAACGATTACCAGGTTGACTTGGGCGACTGGGCCATTTTAGCCGCGGCATGGCTGGCCGATGATGAGCCGATGCTCAACTGGAACATGTTATATGACGTCGCCGAGCCGAATGACGGCCGCATAAACGCACTGGATTTTGCTGTAATGGCGAAAAACTTCGGCTTCACAATCCCGGACCCCAATATATTCGCCTTCATCGGCGGCGGACAATTTGAAACGGGTGACCA